>JBJKSR010000369.1:0-6811 GCA_046703965.1 Gammaproteobacteria bacterium
GGTTCGCATCACGGTATTTGGCCTTGTGCGCATTGACGGCGTGGGGGTTCGCGAGCGCTGGTCGTCTTTCGTCGACCCCGAGTGCTCGATACCGCCGGAGATCACGGCCTTGACCGGGATCGACAACGACACGGTCGCCGACGCCCCTACGTTCCACGGACTGCGGGAGGAGCTGCTGGAGCGGCTCGACGGGCACATCCTGGCGGCGCATAACGCGCGTTTCGACGTCGGCTTCCTGCGCCAGTCGTTCCAGCGCGAAGGCGCGGCCTTCAAGCCGCGGGTCGTGTGCAGCGTCAAACTCTCCCGGGCGCTGTTCCCCGGCGCCCGCGGTCACGGACTCGATGCCGTCATGCAGCGCCTCGGACTGGCCTGCGATGCCCGCCACCGCGCCCTGGGGGATGCGCAGGTCGTGGCCGACCTCCTCGAGCGGCTGGCCGGATCGCGCCTGGACGAGCTGGTTGCGGCCTGCCGGGCACAGTGGCAAACGCCGAGCCTGCCGGCACATATCCCGGCTTCGATGGTGGATCGGATACCGGACGGTCCCGGCGTGTACCTCATCTTCGGGGAGAACGACCTGCCGCTCTATATCGGCAAGAGCACGCACCTGCGCCGGCGCGTGCTGGATCACTTTCGCAACGACCACCGCCAGCAGCGCGAGATGCGCCTCGCCCAGCAGGCGCGGCACATCGAATGGATAGAGACGGCGGGCGAACTCTCCGCCCTTCTGCTCGAGTCGAGGTTGATCAAGGAGCGAAGACCGATCATGAACCGGCGCCTGCGCCAGACCCGCGAGCTGTGCACCATCGCGTGGCGCTTCGGTGCCGACACGCCGCCGCGGATCGTGCGCGGCGCAAACGTCGTCCCCGGCGAGAGTTTCGGGGCCTTCCGCACCGTCCGCGAGGCGCGGAAACGGCTGAGGGACATCGGCGCGGACCACGGCTTGTGCGACATCCGGCTGGGCTTCCAGACAGGCCCGGGGCCGTGTTTCGCGCATCAGATCGAGCGCTGCCGCGGCGCCTGCGTGGGCAAGGAAACCGCCGCCCGCCACGATCTTCGGCTCGCGGAGGCCCTGCAATCCATCCGGATTGCCCGCTGGCCGTACCCGGGACCGATCGGCGTATCGGAACGGAACCGCGGCAAGCAGGCGCTGCACGTCGTAGACCAGTGGATCCATCTCGGCGAGGCGCGCGACGAAGACGATGCGCGCGCGTTACTGGACGACGCCAGGCCCGTCTTCGACGTCGACACCTACCGCATCCTGCTGCGCTTCGTGAGCGACGCGCGAAACCGCCGGGCAATCGGTCGCCTGGACCCGTAAGGACGAACCGTCACCGGCCGACGCCGTTACTGCGGGACCGGAACGGTACGCGTGGTCCCTATCCGCCGTGCCCCCCGCCCGGTTTCGCGCCGCCGCCGGGCTCCAGGTGACGCTCCCAGAAGCGGAGCATGGTCGAGAAGAGTTGCGTGCGGTCATCGGTTCCGCTGATGCCATGGCTCTTTCTGGGATAGACGGCCAGGTCGTAGTGTTTCCCCGCCTCGATCAGGGCCTGTATGAAGGCAAGCGTGTTCTGCCAGTGAACGTTGTCGTCGTAGGTGCCCGCCGCGATAAGGAGCGGGCGCTCGAGCCGGCCGGCGGCCGCCACCACGGAGCCCTTGCGGTAGCCGGAGGGATTCTCCTTCGGCGTCCCCATGTAACGCTCGGTGTAGATGCTGTCGTAGTAGCGCCAGCGCGTCACCGGGGCAACCGCGATGCCCGCGGCCCAGACCGTCGGGGCATGCGTCAGGGCATAGGCGGTCATGTAGCCGCCGAAGCTCCATCCCCACAGCCCGATGCGGTCTGCGGCGACCCAGGGCTGTTTCTTCAGCCAGTGGGCGGCCGCAACCTGGTCGGCCAGTTCCTCCGGACCGAAACGGTGCTTGATTGACGCCTGCGCCTTGTGGCTGAAATAGGTCGCCGCACGGTTGTCCACCGAGAACACGACGAAGCCGTGACGGTTCCGCAGTTCGTCGAACAGGTAGCCGATCCCGCGCCAGCCGTCGCGCACGACCGGCGGCACGTCCGGACCGCCGTACTGATACATGATCACGGGATAGCGCTTCGAGGGATCGAAGCCGGCGGGCAGGAACAACTCTGCATAGAGCGCGCTGCCGGATGCGGCGCCGGGAATGGTCAGGAAGCGTGGCGGACGCAGATGGTAGCGGCCGAGGTCCGGCCGCGGCTTGATCACGGCGAGTGTCGAACCGGGACCGTCCGTGCGCCTCAGGGTGATCCGCGGCGGCGTCCCCGCCTGCGAGTGCGTATCGAGGTAGTAGCGGCCGTTACGACCCATCGAAATCTCGTGGACGCCGCGCGACCGCGTGACCGCCGAGGGCACGCCGCCCCCGAGCGGTACCGCATAGAGTTCGGTGTTGAGCGGACCATGCGTGTAACGGGTGAAGTACGCGACCCCCCGCGCCGCATCAACGCCGGTCAGGGCCAGGACGTTGTAATCCCCGCCGGTAAGCCGGCGCAGGCGCTTGCCGTCGGCGCCATAGAGGTAAAGGTGGTGCCAGCCGTCGGAGTTGCCGGTCCACAGGAAACGCCCGCCGGCCAGAAAGCGCGGCGTGTGGTCCACGTCGACCCACCAGGGGTCGGACTTCTGCGCCAGGCGCCGCACCCGCCCCGTCGCGGCGTCGACCTCGTAGAGCGTGGCTTCCGTCTGCGGGCGATTGAGAACTTCGGCGTAGGCGGTCGGCGAACCCGGCAGCCAGCCGAAGCGCGCGATGTATCCGCCGTGCGGGACCGGGATCTTCGGCCACACGGTGCGCCCCTTCTCCACGTCCCGGATGCCGAGCCGCACGACGGGGTTGGCGCGACCGGGATGAGGATAGTACTGGAGGTCCAGTCGCGGCGGCGTTTCCAGGTTGTTGACGAGAGGGAAACGATCGACCTTGCGCTCGTCGAATTGCAGGAACGCGAGATACCGGCCGTCCGGCTCCGACCAGGCATAGCCGTCGGAGAGGTCGAGTTCTTCCCGGTAGACCCAGTCGGTTTCACCCGTGTAGATGCCGTGCCGCGGCGCAGCAACCGCCGTGCCCCGGGTCCCGTCTAGCGGTGCATAGTAGAGGGTGTGGTGGCTCACCCAGGCCAGATGCTTGCCCCCGGGCGCGATGCTCGGCTGCATCGCGCCTTTCAGGGACGGGCCGACGGCGCGCGACGACTTCGCGTCCAGCGGATGGATGCGAAGGCGGCCGTCCTGGAGCAGATAGATACCCTTGCCGGAGGGCAGCCAGCCGTACGAGCCGATGTGGTAGCGCGCGACGACCTCCCGGGCGTGCGCGTTGGTGATCGCACTCGGCGCCAGCGCGGCGTGCTTCACCAGGACGCGGCGTTTGCCGGTCATCGTATCGACGACGTAAAGATTCTGCCACTGGCTTCCGTCCCGGCCGAGCAGGTAGGACAGGTGCCTGCCGTCCCGCGACCATTTGACCATCCGTGGCGAATGACCCGTCAGGCCCGGATGGGCGAAGATCTGATGGATCGTGTAGAAATCGCCGGCGGACGTGGCCGCTACGGCGTTTCCCCCGGCTCCCGTCGCGACGGCCACGACTACCGCCGCAGCGAGAACGTATGGTTTCCGTCTGCTAGGACCCATCGCTTCCCGCTCCTCTGCCGTTGCTCTCCCATGCCGAAGCATAACCTCCAGCACCGGACGAAGCCAGGGGACTGTCTCCTCTGCGTGGGAAGCGGGGAATCGGAATCGGAGTCCGTCGTTGATTGCAGGCGCCTGCCTGCGGACGCGGTCGTCGAACGGACGGTTTAATTTGAGAACGCGTTAGATTTGGTGGGCCGTGTAGGAATCGAACCTACAACCTTGGGATTAAGAGTCCCCTGCTCTGCCAATTGAGCTAACGGCCCAGCCGATTTGTATGGCGGCGCTGTCCGCACCGCCCCTGAATGGTGGGGTGGACGATGGGATTCGAACCCACGACCACCGAGGCCACAACCCGGGGCTCTACCTGCTGAGCTACGTCCACCATCGTCGTTCCCGCGCCTCGCGGCGCAGGCCGCGTAGTATACCGGATTCCGGGCGGATTGCCACAGTGGACCGAACCGGCGAACCCCCTCCGACCCCGGGAATGGCGCGCCCGGCAGGACTCGAACCTGCAACCTGCGGCTTAGAAGGCCGCTGCTCTGTCCGGTTGAGCTACGGGCGCCCGTCATCACCCTGCGCATCTTAGCGCAGAGCATCCCGCGCTCGGCGCCGGCGGCCCCGGTCACTCCGGAGACGACACGATTCAGGATGCCTAATAAAGCGTGAGTGTGATCGGTTGCGCCCGCGGCATATCTTTATTGGCGGGGCTGCTCAACAGATTTTGCGACCAGTTGATGAGCCCGGAAATGCCCATGAAGTCGCTGAACGTATAGGTATAGACGTCCACGTACGGCCTCAGCGCGGCCACGTACGGGTTATAGACGGCATAGCTGAGCATGCCCGGGTAGCCCGCAGGCTTCTCGGTAATCTTCAGGCATGCCGGATTGCGGAAACTGCCCGTTGTTTTCATTTGACTGACGACCTTGTCGAGATTTGCCGCACTCATCAGCGCGTCGCTTATCTTGCTTCCGTTGCACTGGGGCAGCAACCCCGCCGCCTCGTAGGTGGCAAGTGCGCGGCCGATGTTCACCCGGTAGCTGTTTTTCGGTCCCCACAGCCCATTTGAACCGCATATGCTGCTAAGAGCTACCGTGAAGTCGCACGCCTTGAACTCGCGAAACTTTATTGGCGGATAGTCCGGCGCCCCTTTACTCACTGTCTCGCAATGGTTCCGGTCTTCTGCGTCGAACACGAGCATACCATTCCGATATGCACCCTGTAGTATGCACCGTCCACCGTTATAGGAATGCCCAAGATCAAGCACTTGCGGTTTGAATGTGCCATCGACGATCGCCTTCCATAGCGCATCGAGGTAAGGCTTGTAATACGCCGCCCCGTACAACTCATGGAATGGATTGAAGGAAGGGTTGGCGGGAGGTAGCGGCGTACCCCCGGACTGTACCGGTGCAATCAGCATCGAGATAGTACTCCCGGTAGCCACCGTACCCGCTGGAGAAGTCTGGAGGAAATTCCGCGTTCCATTTGCTTTGTCGTATTTCCACGGGGAACCCAGTTTGCCGAGCGCCGCGTCGACCTTCGCGAAGAGGGTTGCACCGCTCTCCGGGCTGGTTTTCCCGAAGGTCAGGGATTGCGTCGGGATACCGTGTACGGAACCGGTGGGGCTGATTCCCACCCCCATGCCCTGAAGCAGGGCCCAGTATTGCAGGCTATTCACATAGGTCAAATCTATAAATAGCTGCTCCTCGTACTTGGAGCCGCTTACCGGACAGTTCTGCGTCACCTTCTTCGTGATTGGATCGATGACGGCGGGGCCCTGGCAGTAGGTTGGCTCGAATTGCACGAACGGGGGCGATGCCACGGCCGTGGTACCTTGCGGCGGATTGCCCAGCCCCGTCGGGGTGGGCGCCTGTTGCGTAGTAAAACCGTCCCCACGGGTTATATACATCGTTTCCGAATTCCCGTACGGCAGATAGACTACGCCGCCGGATGCGGTCAGCGCATAGCCTTTCGTCGCGTTGGCCGGCGGATACTGGTACTGGGCATACGCCTGCCCCCCATACTTGTTGTCGTCGAGGTACTTCATTCTCGCCCCGACACCCTCGTGTGCGAAGTCGATCATATGCGTCTTGCCGGGATTACTTACCTCGTATTGCGGATCGTACGAAGCCGTGAGATGCACCTGGTTCTTTCCGGGCATGTTTACGATACGTATCGCCACATGATCCGGAACGTACTTGACGAAGGTGACGGGCTGCGTGTATGCCGCAAGGAATCCCGAATCGTCCCGTACGTCGGCACTGACGGTGGTGCTCGCAGTGGACGCGCTTGCCGGCAGGAGATTATCCAGTTCCCCGGTAATGTAATAGCAGGCATTGGGGCACGGGGAATGCCCGGTGCTGACGGAGTCCAATTCGCATCCGGCGGGAGGAGTCCTGGTGCCTTTGCTCAGTGGCTCGCCACAGCTGTACAGCACCGTTCCCTGCTTGAGACCGGAGACATCGGCCGAAGAAACATGGACCTGCGTTTTCGATATGTTTTCAAAGACTATAACCGGTTTGTATTCAAAATCCGGTGCCTGGGACGATCGCTTTCTTGGCATACCGTAAAGCGTGGCCGAAATATTCTGCGCATATAACACCGTTACCGCGGCAGGCGCCGATACCACTCCCGCCGGCACCACGTCCAGTCCGAGATACGCGGTCTGCAGCGGCGTGGAACCGCCTTCGGGACTCAGGCGCAAATAATGCCTGCCATAATCGGAATTCGAGGGCACGGTGATCGCGATGCTGCAAGTCGGGCCATTCACGTCGGACGGCAGCGAGCAGGTCCCGCTCCCCGTCGCCACCCAGCCGGCGGAATCGAGCGTGTAACGCCCTTTGCCCTCGTCGATCGAACCCATGTCGAACGTGATTTCCAATGCCTGCCCCGGAGTTGCCCGGGTAACGGGTTCCCCGCTCTCCGCGGACACCAATGCGTCTTTGACCAGGCCCCCATTAACCACCTCGACCAACGCCGGAGACGGCATGGCCGGCACGCCATTCACCGTTACCTGAAGCTGGTGGCGACTCTCTGCTCCAAGTTCCGTTGCCGGTACCTGACAGGCGAACGCCGCCGATGCGCCTCCGGGCTGCAGATATCTGGCGTTTCCGCAATAAATGCTTGGACGGGAGGCTCCCACATCCACCAGTCGACCCGGATAGGTACCGGAATCTTCA
>JBJKSR010000370.1:0-3235 GCA_046703965.1 Gammaproteobacteria bacterium
CGGCGTGATGGGCCGTATCGACATCATTACCACCACCTTCGGCAAGGCCCTCGGCGGCGCTGCGGGCGGCGTCACCGCCGCGCGCAAGGAAATCGTCGAGTGGCTGCGCCAGCGCTCCCGCCCGTACCTGTTCTCCAACTCCATCCCGCCGGTCACGGCCGCCACCACACTCGCCGTGCTGGAGCGCCTGGAGAAGAGCAACGACCTCATCAAGCAGCTGCACGAGAACGCGCGCTACTTCCGCGAAGGCATGACCAGGCTCGGTTTCGACCTCGTGCCGGGCGAACACCCGATCATCCCGGTGATGCTCGGCGACGCCAAGCTCGCCTCGCAGATGGCCGACAAGCTGCTCGCCGAAGGCGTCTACGTCATCGGCTTCTCCTTCCCCGTCGTGCCCAAGGGCAAGGCGCGGATCCGCACCCAGATGTCGGCGGCGCTCACCCGCGAGCAGCTCGACAAGGCCCTGGCCGCCTTCGAGAAGGTCGGCCGCGAACTGAAGGTCATCCGGTAATACCCCGGCGATGAACGAACCCGAGAAAGACCCGAAAGAATCGGACAAGGACCGGGCTTCCCGTGTCCGCCGCTGGTTCCGGGCCGAATCGGTCAGCCTGGCGGAACTGGGGGTACAGACGTTCGCCGTGGTGTTCGGCATCCTGCTCGCACTGGCCATCAACAGCTGGAACGAGTCGCGTCACCAGCAGCAAAGAACACACCTGGCCATGCAGTCGATCCTCGACGAGACGGGCACCAACATCAAAATGCTCGAGCAGCGGACGGTCTTCCTCGAACACATGGCCGACGACATGAAAAAATCACCCTCCAACCACGCCGGCAAGACGGACAGGCCGTGCTACACATGGGACGGCTGGAACGGCCTTCGCTACCCGCTGGTCATCAATGCCGCCTACCAGACCGCCATCTCCACGCAGGCCATGGCCCACATGCCCTACCAACGGGCCGAGCAGATGGAAGAAGTCTATTCTTCGCTGAACCTGACGCAGAAGGTCTACGACACGGACGGCGCCCAGATCCTGCTGGGGAACGAGCCGCAATCCCTCGGGTTCTGCATCGCCATGGTGCGCGAGATCGCACGCTGGAACCGGCACACCATCGAGGGCATGCAGCGCTTCATGCGAAACTATGGCCGCGCGGTATCGGCTTTCAAGCTTGCCCCGCCGCCGCCTCATTGACCCCCGAACTTTCTGGAGCCGATCATGGATAATCGCACGCACCCCGAACCGCAGAACACGGCCATTCCAACCGAGGTGACTTGCTGATGCGCGCACTGGTCAAGGCGGAAAAGGCCGAAGGCCTCTGGCAGCAGGACGTCGAGAAACCCACGCTCGGGCACAACGACGTACTCATCAAGATCCGGAAGACCGCGATCTGCGGTACCGACATCCACATCTACAACTGGGACGAGTGGGCGCAGAAGACCATCCCGGTACCGATGACCGTGGGCCACGAATACGTCGGCACCATCGTCGATATGGGAAGCGAAGTCCAAGGGCTGCAGATCGGCCAACGCGTCTCCGGCGAGGGCCACATCACCTGCGGCCATTGCCGCAACTGCCGCGCCGGGCGCCGCCACCTGTGCCCCAACACCCAAGGCGTGGGCGTGAACCGCCCCGGCGCGTTCGCCGAGTACCTGGCGATTCCCGCCGTCAACGTCTACCCGCTGCCCGACGACGTCTCCGACGACATCGCCTCGTTCCTGGATCCGCTGGGCAACGCCACGCACACGGCGCTGTCGTTCGATCTCGTGGGCGAAGACGTACTCATTACCGGCGCCGGCCCCATCGGTTGCATGGCGGTCGCCATCGCCAAACACGTCGGCGCCCGCCACGTCGTCGTCACCGACGTCAACGACTACCGCCTCGACCTCGCCCGCAAGATGGGCGCCACCAGGGCGCTGAACGTGACGAAGGACTCGCTGGAAGACGCCATGCGCGAACTCGGCATGACCGAGGGCTTCGACGTGGGCCTGGAAATGTCCGGCAGCCCGCAGGCCTTCGGCCAGATGCTCGACACCATGGTGCACGGCGGCCGGGTCGCCCTGCTCGGCCTGCTGCCCGACGGCGCCGCCATCGACTGGACGAAGGTGATCTTCAAGGGGCTCGAGGTCAAGGGAATCTATGGCCGCGAGATGTTCGAGACCTGGTACAAGATGATCGCCATGCTGCAGAGCGGGCTCGACGTCAGCCAGGTACTCACCCACCACTTCCCCGTCGCCGATTTCCAGAAAGGCTTCGACGTCATGCGCTCCGGCCAGTCCGGCAAGGTCGTCCTCGACTGGAGCTGACCGCTCCCACGGGCGCCACCCGAACCGCCGATTCGCGGCCGGGACGTCCGCTCCTACAGGCGCCGTACGACGACGCTCCCTGCTGCGAAACGCGCAAAATGAATCTTCGATCACAAGGATGTGAACGCAATGCACAGGAATTACGACGCTCGGCGACCGCTCCGTGGCCACGCCCTTCGCGGCGGCCGCGTTTCGATATCTGGGCATGCTTATCTCGTTACGACCGTGACATATGGCAGGGCACCATTATTTGCCGATTTCGTACGTGCCTCGATGGCAGCACGCCGGCTCGATTATTCCTATCCGGATACCGTCCTGCGATCCTGCGCCTGGGTCGTTAAGGCCGATCACGTCCATTGGCTGCTCGTACTGGGCGATCGAAAGAGCCTCTCGGTCATCATGCAGGGCTTCAAATCCTATCTGGCTCGGTCAGGGAATAGGTATGACAAGAAACCGGAACGCCGTATCTGGCAAGCCGGTTTTCACGATCACGCGTTGCGTTCCGAGGAAGACCTGCGCGTGACGGCGCGTTATGTCGTCGCCAATCCGCTGCGCGCGGGACTGGTCACGGACATCGGCGACTATCCGTTCTGGAACGCGATCTGGTTATAGCGGAGGGGATCGCGGCCGGGGCGTCCGCTCCTACAGGTGCCGACCGAAGGGCTGTAGGAGCGACGGTCCCCGTCGCGATAGGCCGCACCACCGGAACCGCCGATTCGCGGCCGGGACGTCCGCTCCTGCAGGTGCCGAACGAAGGGGTGTAGGAGCGACGGTCCCCGTCGCGATAGGCCGCGCCACCGGAACCGCCGATTCGCGGCCGGGACGCCCGCTCCTGCAGGTGCCGAACGAAGGGCTGTAGGAGCGACGGTCCCCGTCGCGATGGGCCGCGCCACCGGACGCGCCGATTCGCGGCCGGGACGTCCGCTCCTATAG
>JBJKSR010000371.1:0-5441 GCA_046703965.1 Gammaproteobacteria bacterium
GATGCGCTGCACCTCGCCGCCCGAGAGCGTGCGCGACTGGCGGTCGAGCGTGAGGTACCCGAGCCCCACGGTGCCGAGGTAGTCGAGGCGCGAGCGGATGGCTTCCAGGAGATGCTCGCTCGCTTCGTCGTAGGGCGCGGGCAGCTTCAGCTTCGCGAAGAAGGCGCGCGCCCTCGAAAGGGGTAGCTGGTTAAGGTCGTGCAGCGTCAGGCCGGGCATGGCCCGCAGTGTCTCTTCGTCGAAGCCGGCGCCCGCCGGTCGGAAGCGCAGCGAGGGATCGAGCACCGCGTCGGCCTCCGCCTTGGTGCCGAGGCGAAAGGCGAGGGCTTCGGGTTTCAGGCGGGCTCCGCGGCAATCCGGGCACGTCGTATAGGCGCGGTAGCGCGAGAGCAGTACGCGGATGTGCATGCGGTAGCTCTTCGATTCCAGCCAGCGGAAGAAGCGCACCGCGCCATACCAGACGCCGTCGTCCCAATCGCCCTCGCCCTCGATGACCCAGCGTTTCTGGTCCTCCGTCAGGTCGCGCCAGGGCTTCGTTGTCGGGATGCGCCGCATTTTCGCGTAGCGCATCAGGTCCTTCTGGCATTCGCTGAAGGAAGGCGTCTGCCAGGGCTTGACCGCGCCCTCGGCGAGGGATTTCGAAGTGTCGGGGATCACCAGGGCGTAGTCGATGCCCTGCGTGCGCCCGAAGCCGCGGCAGGTGGGGCAGGCCCCCGCGGGGGAGTTGAACGAGAACAGGGCAGGCACCGGCGGCTGGTAGTCGCGGTCGCAACGCGGGCAATGCAGGCTCTCCGAATAGCGCAGGGTTTCGGTGACGTTGCGCTCGTCGTCGAGCAGGTGCACGCTCAGGCGGCCACCGCCGCGGGCGAAGGCCGCTTCCAGTGCCTCGCTCAGCCGGGCGCGATTGGACGTGCTCAGCCGCAGGCGGTCCTGGGCCACGTCCAGCGTGTCCCCATGACGCTCGTGGACGCGCGTGTAGCCCTGCTGGTCCAGATAGCCCTCGACTTCCCGCACCGTGAAATTGTGCGGTACGTGCAGCTCGAAGGTGACCACCGCGCGCACGCCGGCGTGGTCTGCGAGCAGGGCGTCCACGACCGCCTGAGGATTGTCCGGGCGCACCGGATCGCCGCAACCCAGACAGTAGAGCTGCGTGGCACGGGCATAAAGGAGCTTCAGGTGATCGGCCAGTTCGGTCATGGTGCCGACCGTCGAGCGCGAGGTGCGCACCGGGTTGACCTGGTCGATGGCGATTGCCGGCGGGATGCCCTCGATGCGTTCCAGCCGCGGCCGGTCCTGGCGGTCCAGGAACTGGCGGGCGTAGGGCGAGAACGTCTCGACGTAGCGGCGCTGGCCCTCGGCGTAAACCGTGTCGAAGGCGAGCGACGACTTGCCCGAGCCCGAGGGACCGGTCACCACCGTGATCCGGCCGATCGGGATGTCGAGATCCAGGCCCTTGAGGTTGTTCTGCCGGGCCCCGCGCACGCGGATGGCGTCTTTCGTCATAGGCCCGCTATCTTAGCCTGTCATGTTCTCGGCCGACGGCACGCGGCGCGACCCGGAGTCCGTCCGCCGGCGCTGCAATGCGGTACGTCCGACGACGGCACGAAAGACCCGATGAAGTTTCGACTTTGCCGTTGCCATTACCGTCTTCGTCTACCCTGCAGCCACGTTCAATGGATGTCATGCCCGGTCGATCGGAACTTGCCGGTCGCGTGAACTCCGGGGCCGATTGACGGTTCCTCGGGAGCGCGGACTGCTGACAAACCGCGTACTTTGGGCCATACTTTGAGTTCATGCCGCGGAGGGGCGGTGGTGGGCCACCGGCCAGACCAGAGAGCGAAACCGCCGCCAGGCCGGTGGGTGCGTGCGATCCTGTGTGCAGGGGGACTGGCGGTTGCAGCGCTGTTCCCGCTCGCGTTGCACGCCGAAGCGCCCGTGCCCACGCCGGATGTCGTACCCAGCTTCCAGCATATCGGGGTGGCGAACGGCCTGGCCCAGAGTACGGTCACCGCGGTGACCCAGGGGCCGATGGGCTACATGTGGTTTGCCACCGAGGCCGGTCTCCAACGCTACGACGGCTACGGTTACGTCAGCTACCGCCATGACCCGACCGACCCGCATTCGCTGTCCGGCGGCACGATCAACGCCCTTGCTTTCACTTCGGATTCCACGCTGTGGGCGGGGGGCACCAACGGGCTCGACCGCCTGAGCCCGGGCACGCATCTCTTCGACCATTACCGGCACCGGGCCGGGGACAAAACCAGCCTGTCCGACAACAACGTGCTGGCGCTCCTGGTGGACCGTTCGGACCGCCTGTGGGTGGGCACGGCGGCGGGCCTGAATCGCCGGTTGCCGGACGGCGCGTTCAAGCACTACGCCGCCGGCTCCGGCGCCGCGGGCGCGAACAAGATCACGGCGCTTTTCCAGGATCGCAACGGCCGGGTCTGGATCGGTACTGCCGCCGGACTGTTTTATTTCGATCCGCATGGCGATCGGGTCCGTCCGTACGCCTCGGCGCCGGGACGTGCCGGTTCGAAGGTATTGAACGACGGTTGGATCGACGTCATCTACCAGAGCGTGGACGGACGGCTGTGGATCGGAACACGCAGCGGACTGGTGGTGATTGCCGCGGACGGCAGACAGGCCCGCGTCTACGAACACCATCACGGCAAGGCGGGCAGTTTGCCGGTGAACTGGGTCAGCGGCATCGTCGAGGACGAAACGGGGCGCATCTGGGTCGCGACCTATGGCGGCGGACTGAGCCGCTATGACGGTCCGGGGCATGGCTTCGTCAGCTTCGGTCACAACGTACTGGATCCGACGAGTCTCTCGAGTAACTACCTGCTCAACATCATGCGCGACAGCAGCGGCCTGGTATGGATCGGTACCGATGGCAGCGGGATCGACTTCTACAACCCCCGCACCCGCGCCTTCGGGCGCTACCGGCACGAGCCCGGGAACCCGCAGAGTCTGGCGAACAATTTTGTCTGGGCCGTTTACGAGGACGCGCACCGCAATCTATGGGTTGCGAGCGATGGCGGACTGACCCGCATCAACCCGGCGCGTACACGATACCGGCAGTACCAGATGCCGGTCGAGCCCGGCTTCGAGGGAAACAATCCCTCGGTCAAGGTGCTGTACGCCGACCGCGAACACCGGTTGTGGCTGGGAACCGGGCACGGCATCTATCGGTATCTTCCGGCGTCGAATTCGTTCCGTTACTACTCTTTGGCCCCGCCGGGCAAGAACTGGCTGGGGAACAGCGTCAACGTCATCTTCGAGGACAGCGAGCGGCGCCTGTGGATAGGCACGAACAACGGCCTGGTGCAGTTCGATCCCGGGCGGGGACGGGTGGTGCACCGCTACGTACCCAACGATTCGCGGCCCGGAAGCCTGCCCACGCCGGCGATCTGGAGCCTGTGCCAGGCGGGGGACAATTCGCTGTGGGTCGGCACGACGCGCGGCCTGCTGGCATTCGATCCCGAGCGGGGACGGTTTGCCCCGCCCGTCGATTCCGAAGGCAATCCGGATCTTCTCGCCGCGAGCGATATCCTGGACTGCCGCACGGCCAGGAACGGCAGCCTGTGGGTCGGCACGACCAGCGGGCTGGTGCATTTCATCCCCGGCATCGGCAGCGTCCAGCGTTTCACCGTGAGCGATGGCCTCTCCAGCGCCATGATCTATAGCGTGCTGCCCGGGCCCAAAGGCGATATCTGGGTCGGTACCAGCCGCGGCCTTGCCCGCATCAATCCCGGTACCAACAGCGTGCGCAACTACGACGTCGAGAACGGGCTGTACAACAAGGAATTCAACGAGGGCGCGGCCTATTCGGGTTCCGGCGACACCCTCTATTTTGGGAGCACCAACGGGCTGGCGGTCGTGCATCTGGACGACCTGTCGGCAATGCCGTCCCCCGCGCCCGTGGTCATCACGGGCCTGAGCGTGAAGGGCAGGCCGGTGGCCATGCGAACCCGGGACGGCGTTCGTCATTCGCTGGACCTGACCTATGACCGGAACAGCTTCAGCGCCCAGGTCGCGGTGCTCGATTACGCGCTGCCCTCGAGAAACCGATTCAAGTACCGGCTGGACGGCTTCGATTCGTCCTGGCACGAACTCGGCGAGGGACATACCATCACCTATACCAACCTCGATCCCGGCCATTACACGCTGCGGGTGCTGGGTGCCGGGGGCGACGGGGTGTGGAGCCGGCACGAGGCGCGTTTCTCCATAGTGATCGCATCCCCGCCCTGGCTGAGCTGGTGGGCTTACCTGACCTACGCCGCGCTCGCGCTCATCGCGTTCGTCGTGATTCTCTACCTGTTCGCCCGCCGCGTGAGGCAGCGTCGCGATTTTTCCCACGAGCAGCGGCGGCGGACGCTGGCCGAAGCCCAGCAGGCCCTGATCGAGGCGGTCTCGCCCCTGCGTACCGAGGCCGAGATAGCAAAGGCCTTCGTCGAGCGCCTGCCGTCGTTGCTCGCGCACGACCGGGCCATATTCTTCATGGACGAATCCGGCGGCATGCGGCTGGACGCGGCCAGCGGACTGGGGCGCGACGAACGCGAGCGCGTGGCGCTGTGGCCGCTCGAACATCCCGGCGCCCTTGCGCGCCTGCGCGAAACGCGCAAGGTCTGCGAGTTGAGCAATACCGAGGTCGGCACGCTGGAGCGGCGCATCAAGTCCGACCGCCGCTGCAATTACCTGGCATTGCCCCTGATCATGTCGAACAACCTGATGCACGTGCTCGTCATCGGGCGCAGGCACACGGTTTTCGATCTGACCGAGCAGGCGACGGCCTCTATCCTGTGCAACCAGTTGAGCGTCATGTTCGAGAAGGCTCGGCTCATCCAGCAGCTCGAGAACATGGCGACTACCGACGGACTGACGGGCGTCTTTACGCGCCGGGCGCTGGTCGAGCGTGCCGAAGTGGAGTTCAGCCGCTGTTCGCGGTACGGCCACGCGATGTCGATCTTCATGATCGACATCGACCATTTTAAAAACGTCAACGACACCTATGGCCACGCCGTCGGCGACGAAGTGCTCTACGTCACCACCCAGGCATGCCGGCGGACGCTGCGCGCACCCGATCTGATCGGACGTTACGGTGGCGAGGAATTCATCGCCTGCCTTCCCGAGACCGACACGGAACAGGCCAGGGAAGTCGCGGAGCGGGTGCGCTGGGCGGTGGAGCGCCAGCGGCTCAAGTCGGGCGAGCACCGCTTCCAGGTCACGGTCAGCATCGGCGTGTCGGTGAGCGACGACCGGCCGCGCACGTTGATGGATCTGATCAACGCGGCCGACCAGGCGATGTATTCCGCCAAGCAGAGCGGCCGCGCCACCTATCACATTTTCAACATCGATCAGGATGAGAAGGCGCAAAGCCACCGCCAGACGCTGGTCGACATCCGCCGGGCGCTGGCCGAGAACCAGTTCCGGCTCCACTA
>JBJKSR010000372.1:0-11899 GCA_046703965.1 Gammaproteobacteria bacterium
GATCGAGCATGCGCTTCACGAGTTGGCCGAAAAGAGCGAACGGCGCGCCCGGGACCTGGAACAGGCGCGCGAGGCGGTCGGGAAGCTGGAGGCCGAGCGGGGCGATTACGAGGCCCGCCTCGAGGCGACGGATGCCCGGGTGCGGGCGGTTCGGGCGGAGGCCCAGGCCGCGACCGATACGCGCGAAGCGCTGGCGCTGAAGATCGAGTCCCTGAGGGCGCAGCTGGCGGCGGGCGAGCAGGCCACGATCCGGCTGCGCGAGGAACGCGAAAATCTGGCGGCCGAGCGCGAGCGACTCAAGCACCAGCTCGAGGAAGCGGAGGACCCGGGCGCCGCCCTGCAGAAGGAGTTGGAGGGCAGGCTCGACGCCCACCGCCGGATCAACGACGAACTGGCGAAGGCGCGGGACCGTGCCGCCGGCATCGAGGCCCGCGTCACGGAGTTGGAACACCGTCGGCATGCCGTGGCCCGGCGCGTCACCGAGCTGCGCGAGGAACTCGCAAGCGCCCGCCTCTCGGCGCAGGAACTCAAGACGCGCCACGAGGGGCTCCTGGAGCAGATGAACGAGATCGGCGCCGATGCGGGAACCGTCCTGGCCGAGATCGAGGAGGGCGCCAACGTACCGGACTGGGAACGCCGGCTGGAAGAGGTCACCGGGCGCATCCAGCGCCTCGGTGCGATCAACCTGGCCGCCATCGACGAATGCGCCGCCGAGTCGGAGCGCGAGGACTACCTCAGGCATCAGCACGAGGACCTGACCGAGGCGCTGCAGACCCTGGAGACGGCCATCCACCGCATCGACCGCGAGACGCGCGCCCGTTTCAAGGACACCTTCGACCAGGTCAACGTGCGGCTGAAGGAACTGTTCGCGCGACTGTTCGGCGGGGGGCAGGCCGAGTTGGTGCTTACCGGCGAGGAACTGCTGGATGCGGGGGTGGTGATTACGGCCCGGCCGCCGGGCAAGAAGAACGCCACGATCCAGATCCTGTCCGGCGGCGAAAAGGCGCTGGTGGCGGTGGCGCTGGTGTTCGCGATCTTCGAACTCAACCCGGCGCCGTTCTGCCTGCTCGACGAGGTGGACGCACCCATGGACGACGCCAACGTCGCTCGTTTCACGCAGCTGGTGAAGGAACTGTCGAAGCGCACGCAGTTCGTCCTGATCACCCACAATCGCAGCACGATGGGCGTGTGCAACCAGTTGATCGGCGTCACCATGCAGGAACCGGGCGTATCGCGCCTGGTCGGCGTCGACATCGACGAGGCGGAACGTCTCGTCGCAAGCTGAGGTCAGAGGTTCCTGTATGTGGACGCTGCGTCTGATATTGATTCTGCTGGGGATCGCCTTCATCGCGGGCGTGTATTTCTATACGCGCCGCCACCCCCCACGCAAGCGCGGCAGCGACCCGTCGCGCGCCGAGCCTTCGCTCACGCTGGAGCGGAGCGGGGCGGTACGCGCTCCCGGCGGGCCGCGGCGCGAGCCTTCGGTGACCGTTCCGGGCGCGGGCCCCGGATCGGTGCCCGAAAGCGGAATCGAAGCGCCGGATCGGCTGCGGGAAACGGAAAACCGGGCCGGCCCGACGGAGGGGCGGGAAGAGAAGGACGAAGGGGCCGAGGAGAGCATCTTCCAACTGGCCCTGCGCCTGCCGCGCGAAGGCGTGGAGGCTTCGCGGCTGCTGCCGCACCTGGAGCGGCTCGGGCTTACGCTCGACGACACCCATATCTACCGGCGCGTGGAAAGCGACGGCCAGGCCGCGTTCAATGTCGCCAACCTGTACGAGCCGGGTACCCTCGCCCCGCTTCCGCCGGACAGTCGGCTGCAGGGGCTCAACTTTTTTTTCATGGGCGTGCCTTCGCCGGCCGTCGGCAAGCGCTTCGAGCGCATGCTCGGCATGGCCTATGAGTGCGCGCGGGCCTTCGGCGGGCGGCTGGAGGACGCTCAGCACCACCCCCTGACCGCGGCCCGCGAACTGGAAATGAAACTGCGCGCCGCCGGGGCGCGCCAATGAACAAGGCGCCGTCGGTGCCCGCAGATGCGCGTAAGCGCATCGAGACGCTTCGCGAGTCGATCCGCACCCACAACTACCGCTATTACGTGCTCGATGATCCCACGGTGTCTGATGCCGAGTACGATGCACTGCTGCGCGAGCTGGAAAGCCTGGAAAAGAAATACCCGTCGACGGTCACGCCCGACAGCCCCACGCAGCGTGTCGGCGCGGCACCCAGTACCGCGTTTTCCGAAGTCGTTCACGCGATACCGATGCTGTCGCTGGCCAACGCATTCAGCGAGCAGGAAGTGGTGGACTTCGACCGCCGGCTCCACGAACGCTTGGGGCTCGGTGACGACCTCACCTACATGTGCGAACCCAAGTTCGACGGGCTCGCCGTTTCGCTGCGCTATGAGCGGGGACGTTTCGTCCAGGCCGCGACGCGAGGCGACGGGGTGAGCGGCGAGGATGTCACCGCCAACGCGCGCACGATCAAGTCGGTACCGCTGCGGTTGCGCGACGAAGCCGATCCGCCGGAGGTGCTCGAGGTTCGCGGCGAGGTGTTGATGCCGATCGCAGGCTTCGAGCGTATGAACCGCGAAGCCGGGGAGAAGGGCGAGAAGACGTTCGTCAACCCGCGGAACGCCGCGGCGGGCAGCCTGCGCCAGCTCGACCCGTCCGTTACGTCGCGCCGGCCCCTGGCCTTTTACGCCTATGGCGTGGGCGAGGGCTACGAGGCGCTCGCGGTCGAGACCCAATATGACCTCCTCGACCGGCTGGGGAAACTCGGCATGCCGGTGACCCGCGACCGCGAACGGGCCGCCGGTGTGGCGGGTTGTCTGGCCTATTTCCGGCGCATGGGCGACTCCCGGAAGGATCTGGAGTTCCAGATCGACGGCGTCGTGTACAAGCTCGACAGCTACGCCCTGCAGCAGGAGGCGGGCTTCGTGTCGCGGGCCCCGCGCTGGGCGCTGGCGCACAAGTTCCCCGCGGAAGAGGCGACGACCGAACTGCGTGCGGTGGAGTGGCAAGTGGGGCGTACCGGGGCGCTGACGCCCGTGGCGCGCCTGGAACCGGTGTTCGTCGGGGGCGTGACAGTGTCCAACGCCACGCTCCATAACCCCGAAGAGATTGCCCGCAAGGACATTCGCGTGGGCGACACGGTCGTGGTGCGTCGCGCGGGCGACGTGATCCCGGAGATCGTGCGCGTCGTGCCGGAAATGCGGCCGAAAAACGCAAAGCCGATAAAGGTGCCGGCTAAGTGCCCGGTGTGCGGCTCGGATGTGGAGCGCCGCGATCTGCGTCCGGTGCGTAAGGATGACGCAGAGCGCGAGGCGGCTGCACCGTATTGCAGCGGCGGCTTGTCGTGCGCGGCGCAGCGCAAGGAATCGTTGCGCCATTTCGCCTCGCGCCGCGCGATGGACATCGAGGGGCTCGGCGAAAAGACCATTGCCGAGTTCGTCGACGACGGACTGCTTGCGGACGTCGCCGACATTTACCGCTTGCACGGGCACCGCGACGAACTGGTCGAGCGCGACGGCTTCGGGGAAAAGTCGGTTGGCGAATTGCTGGCCTCGATCGAGCGCAGCAAGGAAACGACCCTGGACCGCTTCCTCTACGCGCTTGGCATTCCGGAGGTCGGGGAGGTGACCGCCAAGGCGCTGGCGGCGGCCCTCGGTTCCCTGGAGGCCATCGAGCAGGCGGCGCTCGAGTTCGAGGATGCGAGCCGGGCGCTGCGCGACGAGGGGGTGCCCGAGTACCGTTTCGGCGCGCGCCTGAAGGATGCCGCGCTGCTCGGCGTCGAGGGCATCGGGTACGGCGTGGCGGCCTGCATCGCGCACTTCTTCGCCCAGAAACGCAACCAGGCCGTCATCAGGCGCCTTCTCGGGTCGGGCATTCGCTGGCCCGCCGTACGGGCCCGCGGGAAGGGGCCGCTCAGCGGCAAGACGTTCGTGCTGACCGGAACGCTCGAAGGTTTCACGCGGGACGAGGCAAAGGACCGCATCGAGGCGCTGGGTGGCCACGCGAGCGGCAGCGTTTCGAAAAAGACCGATTACGTGGTCGCCGGGGCGAATCCGGGTTCCAAGCGGGACAAGGCCGAAAAGCTGGGCATTGAGATCCTGGACGAGGCCGCGTTCATTAAACTTATAAAAAACAAATAGTTCAAATATAAACTTAATGTAAAGAATAATTTGCGGCCGTTCTGCGCCGGCCATCGTGCGCCTCGCGGACACCGGACGCCGAGGGCGGGACATCGCGGTTTGCTCGCGCGATGTCTCGTTGCGGCGGCACGGATGCCCGCCGAATTTATTCAGCCCCGACGGCGGGCGGATCGGTCAGCAACCACTCGATGAGCATACGTTGGGCGGGCGTGGGCGAGTCGAGGCGCGCGAGTGCCGAGCCGAGCGCGGCGAGGTCGGCGGCGGCGTCGACGTCGGTCAGGATGGGCAGCCGCCGCAGCTCGCCGCTGCCGGCGAGGTTACGGCACAGGGAGTCGGCTGTATCGGGGCCGGAGTAGGGCACTGACATCCACGTAGTCTCGGTGACGGGGCGTTTCCCGCCGAAGAGCCAGAATCCGCCGTCCGGGGCGGGTCCCAGGACGTAGTCGGCCCGGGGATCGTCCAGCATCGCAACCGCGCGGCGAATCAGGGCCGGGTGAAGCTGTGGAATGTCGGTGCCGATCATCAGCGCCGCGCCGTGTCGCGCCTGCAGTTCCGTATAAACGCGGTGCATGCGTTTACCCAGGCCGCCGGGGCCCTGGCGGACCGTCGGGAAACCGGGCCAGACCGCGAGCGCTCGCGGATCGTCTTCGGCCACCGCCCAGCAGGGGTCGACGGCGTCGGTACAGGCGGCGGCGACTTCGGCCGTGGCCGCCGCAGCGAGACGGTGGAAGCGCACGGCCGCGTCTGTCCCGATCGCTTCGGCCAGGCGGGTCTTGACCGGGGACAGGCCGGGCGTCTTGGTGAAAATCGCCAGGGCCGGCCGCATCACCGGGGTGGCCGCAGCCGGCGGCGGGCCGCGCTCACCTGCGCCAGCGTAAGCCTGCCGTGGCGGAGAGTGACCCTCAGCCAGCCCTGCTCCGCGTATTTGCGTGCGCTGGTTGCGAGCGGCGCCCCGATGCGCTGCGGAAAGAGCGCCGCGGCGCGAGCCTTCCACACGAAGAAGTGGTCTTCGCCGCAATCCACCGTCTCGTCGAAGCCACCGAGTTCGGCAAATCGCGAGCGCCGCAGCACGAACCCCTGGTCGCCGAAAGGCAGGCCCCACCAGCGCGAGCGGAGGTTGGCGCCGAAGGCGTTTAACCGGACAAGCCCCGGGCCGTCGTGGCGGAAATGCAGGTCGAACCAGCCGAAGGCATCGCGATGTTCCCCGAGGAAGCGCTGCAGCGCCGGCAGCGTTGCCGGCAGCAGCCGCGAGTCGGCATGCAGGAACCACAGCCATCGACCGCGGGCGATCCGGCCTCCCAGGTTCAGTCGCCGCGCCCGGCCGCCGGCGTTCGTGTATTCGCGCCAGGCCAGACGGTCGGGCCAGGCGGCAGGTCGCAATTCGGGTCCCTGCTGTGCCTTGACCACGATGATTTCGCAGCCGGCGGGCAGGCCGGCCAGCTGCTCGAACAGGCCGCCGGCCTCCGCTTCGCCCGGCGCGACGGGTACGATAATGGAAAGTTGGACGTCCTCGGGCGGAACGGGATCAGGCATGCGTCGGCCCGGCGGCGTCGGCACTCACGCCAGGGCACCGCCGCAGGAACTGCCCGCGCCGGCCGTGCATCCATAGCAATGGTTGTCGAAGGCAATGCGCCCGTGCTCGATGTCTCCCAGCGCCTCGATGTCCCACAATGTGCGGCGGCGATTGCCGAGCGGCAGCTCCAGGGCCTGGTTGAAATCGCAGTCGTACAGCGAACCGTCCCAGCCGACGGAAAGGAGGTTGCGGCACATCACGCCGTCCGCCGCCTGCGGGTTGAACGACTCGAGCAGGGTCTGCATGAAACTTTCGTAACGGCCCTCGAGTTCAAGCTGATGCAGGAAGCGCTTGATCGGCATGTTGGTGATCGTGAACAGGTGGTTGAACACCACGTCGAAATGTCCCGCCAGCTCGCGCCGGTAGTCGGCCTCCAGTCCGGCCTGCGACGGCGGGAGCGAGGCGCCTAACGGGTTGTATACGAGATCCAGCTCGAGCCCGGAGCCGGGTTCGCCGTAACCCAGCGCGTTGAGACGCCGCAGGCCGCGGATGCTGGGCTCGAAAACGTGGAGGCCACGCTGCTTCTCGACATTGGCCCGGGTGTAGCAGGGCAGCGAGGCGACGACGGTCACGCCTTGCCCGGCGAGAAAGTCGGCGGTGTCTTCCTGGCCGGGGCGGAACAATACGGTCAGGTTGCAGCGGTCCATTACCGTCCTGCCGAGCGCTCGCGCCTCGCGGACCAGCCTGCGGAAATGGGGGTTGAGTTCGGGGGCACCGCCGGTGATATCGACGGTGTGAACGCCGGGTGCCGCGGCCAGCAATTCGAGGATGCGTTCCACCGTGCGTTCGTCCATGATTTCCGTCCGCTTGGGGCCGGCTTCCACGTGGCAGTGCCGGCAGGCCAGGTCGCACAGCTTGCCGACGTTGACCTGCAGGATTTCCAGGGGCGTGCGCCTCAGCTCGAGGCCGTGGCTGCGCAGGGTCTGCACGAACGGGGGCAGGGGGCTTACGGACAGCTTTTCGGCGGCTTGGCTCATCGTCGGGGCTCCTCGCGTCGATTGCCATCGCCGGCGGGCGGATCGCCGCCGCGTCGCCAACGGTGGTAACGCTCCGCCCAGCGTAGCAGACGTCCGGGGACGTGTGCCCGTTTCCAGGCGCCGGCCACGTGGCGATTCGCTTCCGCCCAGGTCGGATAGGCGTGGACGGTGGCGAGCACCTTGTTCAGTCCCAGCCCATGGCGCATCGCGAGCGTGAATTCGGCGAGGAGTTCGCCGCCGCGCGGGCTCACGATGGTCACGCCCAGGATCCGGTCGCGGCCGGGCGCGGTCAGCACCTTGACAAAGCCCTGCGCCCGATCTTCCGTGATCGCGCGGTCGAGTTCTTCCAGGTCGTAGCGGGTGACCTCGTAAGCGACGCCGTGGTCCCGGGCCTCGCGCTCGTTGAGCCCGACCCGCGCAACTTCCGGATCGACGAACGTTACGGCAGGGATCGCGGACTGGTTCACCCGGAAGCGGTGGAACTGCCCGAACAGTGCATTGACCGTCGCATACCAGGCCTGATGGCCGGCGGCATGAGTGAACTGGTACGGCCCCGCGACATCGCCGCAGGCATAGATATTCGGATACAAAGTCTGGAGGAAGGCGTTGGTTGCAATCGATTGCGAGGCGGGAATGCCGAGTTCCTCGAGCCCGTAGCCCGCGATCCGCGGCTTGCGCCCGACGGCTACCAGGATCGTGTCGAAGTCGATCCTCACGCGTTCGCCCGCGTGCTCGCAGATCAGCGCCTTGCCGCGGTCCCCACTGTGCTCCACGGAGACGGCCCGGTGGCCGGGGCGCACGTCGACGCCGTCTTCGCACAGCCGTTCCGCGACGAATTCGCCTACCTCGGCGTCCTCGCGCGGGAGCAGATGACCGGCCCGTTCCACCTGTATCACGTCACAGCCCAGCCGGGCGAAGGCCTGCGCGAGCTCGCAGCCGGCGGGGCCGCCGCCCAGAACGAGCAGGCGCCGGGGCATTTCGCGCAGGCGCCACACGGTATGGGACGTGAGGTAGCCGGCTTCTTCCAGGCCCGGGACCGGCGGCACGAACGGCTCCGCCCCGGTGGCGATGACGATTGCCCGCGTGCTCAGCGTGTCGCCCTCGATGTCCACGTGCCAGGGCGAGACGATACGGGCCCGGCCGCGGCGCACGTCGACCCCCAGCGCCCGGTAGCGTTCGGCGGAATCGTGGGGGGCGACGCGGTCGATGGCGCGCCGGACGCTCTCCATCACGGCGCCGAAGTCGGCCGTTACCGGTCCGGTGCTGATTCCGGCTTCCCCGGCGCGGCGGGCATGCGCCGCCTGGCGTGCGGCATGGATCAGCGCCTTCGAGGGCACGCAGCCGGTATTGAGGCAGTCGCCACCCATGTCGTTGGCCTCCACCAGCGTGACGCTGGCGCGGGCCGTGGCCGCGATATAAGCGCTGACCAGGCCGGCGGCCCCGGCGCCGATTACAACCAGGTTGCGGTCGAACCGACGCGGCCGCGAATACCGATGCTCCATTCGTCCGGAAACGTCCTATATTTAAAACAGGTGTTTGAAAAGGGGCAAGGCCATGCAACGGACGATGCAGGATACCCGTTTTCTTCTCGCGGTGGCGGGCGGCGGACTGATGAGCCTGGGCCTGTTCCTGCTGATGCAGCAGCTCATAGGCGGTCGCCCATCCGCCCCGGGCGCCACTGCGCAGCCGCCGGACATCGACTGGGTCAGTGTGCACAGACAGCACCGGGTAGTGCAAAATCCCGTGGTCCATCCCAAGCCCCCGCAGGTGGTCAAGCGGCCGCCCACGGGGACTCCGGCGACCCCTCTGACGCACACGCCGCGCGCGCCGGTCGTCCTCAATCTGCAGGCCCCGGGAAACGGGCCGGCGTTCCGGAATCCCTCGCACGCGAATCCCGGGGGCGTCGGTTCTTCCGCGCTGGAAGCGAGATTCCGTACGCGGCCCCTCTATCCGCCGCAAGCGGCCTATCAAGCCATCGAGGGCAGCGTCACCGCGTGCTTCACGGTATCCGCGGCCGGGTCGGTCATCGACCCCTACGTGGCGGGCGCCAGTTCGCCCCAGGCGCGACGGGCGCTGGGTGCCGCCGCCCTGAATGCGGTCCGGCAGTGGAAGTTCTTTCCCCGGGTGGTGAACGGAGCGGCCGTGACCACGCCGCGCGTCTGCCAAGTGGTCCGATTCCGGCTCGGCGGCCCGTAAAACCGCCACCGTCGCGCCGTCGCTTCCGGACGCCCCGGGAGCGGGGTGGCGCAAAAATTGTCATTAGTGACGTTTTTTGCAACGTAGGAATACGCTTACGCCCGGCGGCGGCCCATTCCGCGAAATATCGAAAATTTAACTCGTTGCTTTTTAAATAATTTTCCATCTGCGGTTATCGCCGTTCGTTTTGGCATGCTTCTTGCTGTCGTGAGGGAAGATTCACTTCACTGGAGCATCGCATGCCGGGTCTTAAGGATGATGGCTATTCCTACAACGGATTTTCCCTCCCGCTGCAGGGAGCGGCTCTGCATACCGAGTTGGAGGACAGGAAACCGGAGTTCGACAAGGCAGACGACGCCCCCGTAATCAGCCAGGAAGAGGAGAGCGTCGCGGCGGAGCGGACGCACGATGGTCCGCTGGTCGTGGACGTCATGGGCGGCGACGGGGCGTTGCAGTCGCTCCGGGTCAAGCCCGCCATTTTCCTCGGCCTCCTGAATCGCCTGGATCATCCGGTGGTCGCGCACCACAAGCGTCGTTTCGGCAAGCACACCTATTTCGCCTATTGCGGCGATTTCATCATCGAAACGCGTACGGCCCGCCCGCTGGAGCTGCCGCGCTCGCCGGGTTCCATGGTCGACTCGCCGCTGCCGATCGAGCGCAATATCCGGCGCAAGGCTGGCGAGGGAATCGTCGAGCCCGGCCTGGCACAAGGTTCAGAGGGCGGGGATAGGACCAATCACCCGCTGATGGAGTTCTACACCGCGGAGCGGTGCTACGTGACGGAATGGTGGAACAGACCGGAAGATCCGGCGCTTTCCGTGGCCCGGCTGCGGGTCGAGCCCGGCGTCAGCACGCGCCCCTACAGGCTGCGCGGCATCAGCGAGCGCTATCTGTTTCTTTCCGGTCGCGGCATCGTGGAGATCGACGGCGAACAGCGCGAGGTCGGCCCCGGGGACGGCATTTTCATCGATCCGGGTTCCTGGCGCTGCGTCACCAACACGGGAGAGCGCGACCTCGGGTTCCTGGCCATCTGCCGGCCGCGATTCAAGCGGCTGGATCCGAATTCGCCCAAGCGGGATTTTGTCGGAAACCGGTAGGGCAACGGCATGACCGCTGTGTCCGCATCGGGATGGATCGACGCACGGGCCGGACACCGGGAGTAGCGATATGTCCGCAGTCAGGGACGATGCGATTCGGAGGCCTGGGTCGGACGACGCCGCGCTGGAATCATGGCCGATCCGGGACACCGGCGAGGCGTTGTGCATGCGTCGCGAACGGGACCGGGGTATCCCGCTCGTGGTCGACGCGAAGCCCGGAAAGCAGGCGCCGCAGACCCTGAAGGTACGGCCCGCCGTATTTGTCAGGCTCATTGAGCGCCTGAACCGTCCGGTCGTCGCGCATCAGAAGCGGTCGCTGGGGGGCCATGTCTATACGGTCCAGTGCGGGGGCTTCATGGTGCAGACGCGGAGCCCCGAACCGTTGCGTTCCGTTGACGGGTTGGCCGCCCCGATGGAAGAGGAATCGAACGAAATCCAGGCTGAGACCGAGGAGAAGGAGCAGGTGATGACGAGCCAGGACGAAGGGAAGCCGCATGATGCCGGAGTCGTGAAGCGGACGGCGCCGCTGATGGAGTTGGAGAGCGGCGATGGGTATTACGTGACGGAGTGGTGGAATACGCCGGCGGATCCCGCGCTTTCGGTGGCCCGCATGCGGATCGAACCGGGCGCGACCTCGAAGCCATACCAATTGCACGGCTTCACGGAGCGTTATCTCTTCCTCTCCGGCACCGGGTTCCTGGAGGTCGACGGCGAAGTGCACGAGGTGGGCCCGGGGGATGGAATCCTGATCAAGCCCGGCGCCTGGCGGTCGGTCACCAACAAGGGGACGCGCGATCTGGGCTGGCTCGCCATCTGCCGCCCCCGGTTCAGCCGCCTGGACCCCGACATCGACAAGACGAAGTTCGTCAGGAAGGACTGAACCGCCGCGCGCTTACGCCGGGCGATCCGCGACCGTTCGGTGACGCACGATGCGGCCGCCGCCGAGGCAGACGTCGCCGGCGTAGACAACCGCGTACTGGCCCGGCGTGACGGCGCGTACGGGAGAGGCAAAGGCGAGGCGCAGCGTGTCCCCGGCCGCTTCCAGTGTCGCCGGAACCGGCTGCTGGCGGTAGCGGACGCGAACCTGCACTTCGGCCGGGACGGGCGGAGGCTCGCCTGCGACCCAGTGCACGCGGTCGGCTTCCAGCGATAGCGAGAGCAGGCGCGGATGATCCGCATCCTGCGCCGCGACCAGGGCCTTGCGGGCGAAGTCCTTGTCGACGACGTACCAGGGCGCCTCCGAGGCGCCGGCCCGGCCGCCGATGCCCAGGCCGCCGCGCTGGCCCAGGGTGAAGAAGTGCAGTCCCGGGTGTTCCCCCAGCTCCACGCCGGACGGATCCTCGATCGGGCCGGGATCGGCGGGCAGGTATTCCGCCAGGAATTCCCGGAACGGGCGCTCGCCGATGAAGCAGATGCCGGTGGAATCGGCACGGCCTGCATTGGGCAGGCCGATTCGGCGGGCCAGCTCGCGCACCTCCGGCTTGGTGAAGTCGCCGAGCGGGAACAGGGTGCGCTCAAGGGCCGCGTTGGGGACCGCGTGAAGGAAATACGTCTGGTCCTTGGCTGAGTCCTGCGCAGCGAGCAGCGCCGGCCTGCCGGCAATGTCGCCATTGCGGGCGTAGTGCCCGGTGGCGATCGCGTCCGCGCCCAGGCGCCGGGCCCAATCCAGGAACAGGCCGAATTTGATGTAGCGGTTGCACAGGACGTCCGGATTGGGAGTCCGGCCCGCCCGGTATTCGTCGAGGAAATCGTCGAATACCTGCTGCCGGTATTCGCGCGCGAAGTTGACGCGGTGCAGGGTGATGCCGAGGTGATCGGCGGCAGCGGCTGCGTTCGCCTCGTCGTCCACCCGCGTGCAGTACGCATCGTCCGCTTCCCAGTTGGTCATGTGCAGGGCTTCGACCCGGTA
>JBJKSR010000373.1:0-16695 GCA_046703965.1 Gammaproteobacteria bacterium
CGATCCCGGCGCCCCCCGAAAGATGGACATGCTCGCCGATCTGGGCGCAGGAGCCGACCGTCGCCCAGGTGTCGATCATGCTGCCGGCGCCCACGTGGGCGCCGATGTTCACGTAACTCGGCATGAGCACGCAGTCGGGGCCGATGAAGGCGCCGCGGCGCACGATGGCGGGCGGCACGATGCGCGCCCCGTCGCGCGCGAAGTCCGCGGCTGCGTAGCCGCTGTATTTCAGGGCCACCTTGTCGTAGCCGGTCAGTTCGCCGAAGTGCATCGGCCGGTTGGGGTGCAGGCGGAAGAAGAGCAGCACCGCCTTTTTGAGCCACTCGTTGACGTGCCAACCGTCCTCTCGAGGTTCGGCCACCCGGGCCTTGCCGGCGTCGAGCCGGTCGATGGCCTGCTCCACCGCTTCGCGCAGGGCCGGTTCCGCGCTCTCGGGGACGAGCGTCGAGCGGCGTTCGAAGGCGTCCTCGATGATGCGGCGTGCGTCTTCGATACTCATGCGTTTTCCATGAACCGTGCCAGACGTGACAGGGCCTCTTCGCAGGTGGCTTCGTCGGGCACCAGCGAAACGCGGACGTAGCCGGCACCGGGGTCGCCCGCAGGCGTGGGCCGCGACAGGTAGCGTCCCGGCAGCGTGATCAGCGCCTCACGGGCATACAGTTCACGCGCGAAACCTTCGTCGTCGCCGTCGGCGACCTGGAGCCACAGGTAAAACGCGGCCGGGGGGATACGCACGTCGGCAACCGCGCCCAGGATGCGGCGCGCGGCGTCGAACTTGGCCTGGTAGCGGCGGCGGTTGTCCGCGACGTGCGCGGTGTCGTTCCAGGCTTCGACGCTGGCCAGTTGGGCGGCTATGGGCAGTGCGCAACCGTGATAAGTGCGGTACAGGGTGAGCGGCTCGATGATGCGTGCATCGCCTGCGACCAGCCCCGAGCGCAGGCCGGGCACGCTCGAGCGCTTGGACAGGCTGTGCAAAGTCACCACGCGGCGGAAGTCTCCGCGGCCGGCGGCGGCTGCGGTTTCGAGAACGCCCGTCGGCGGATGATCCTCGTCGTTGTACAGATCCGCGTAGCATTCGTCGGCGACGATGATGAAGTCGTGGCGATCGGCCAGCGCGAAGGCGCGCAACCAGTCCTCGGCGTCGAGGACCGCACCGGTGGGGTTGCCGGGCGAGCACAGCACAAGCACCTGGCAGCGCGACCAGGCGTCGTCCGGTACGGAATCGAAGTCGGGGCGGAAGCCGGTTTTCGCCGGGGTGTTGAGATACCAGGGCTCGGCGCCCGCGAGCAGGGCGGCACCTTCGTAGATCTGGTAGAAGGGGTTGGGCATGATGACTACGGGATGCCCGCGAAGCGGATCGACGGCGGCCTGGATGACCGAGAACAGGCCTTCGCGGGTGCCGCTCACCGGCAGCACCTGGCGCTCGGTGTCGAGCGCGCCCGCGGCGAGTCCATAGCGTCGCGCGAGCGCGCCGGCCATTGCGGCACGCAGTTCGGGCAGGCCCCGCGCCATCGGATAGCGGGCGAGCCCGTCGGGCGTGTGCCGGGCGAGGGCCTCGACGATGAAGGGCGGCGGCGCGTGCCGCGGCTCGCCGATCGAAAGCGGGATCGGTGGTTTGCCGGTCGGCGGCGTGATCCCCGCAAGGAGGTCGGAAAGGCGTTCGAACGGGTAGGGATGCAGGCGCGAGATGTAGGGATTCATGAAGCGGGCTCCGGACGTCGGGACAGTATAAAACGGGGAGGCCGGGCTTCCGGCGTCGCCGACGATCGCGCGCGGTGCCTTCCGGGGTACTTCAGTCCGCGAGCATCGGCGGTTTTCGATGGGCCCACGGCCGGGCCTGCTCGAGTTGGGCGGCGAGGCGCAGTAGTGTGGTCTCGTCTCCGAACGGGGCGATGAACTGCACGCCCAGCGGCAGTCCGGCCGGCGTCCAGTACAGAGGAACCGACATGGCGGGCTGGCCCGTGAGGTTGGCCAGTTGGGTGAATGGCGTCCTGGCCAGGTTGACGTCGGCCAGCTTGTCAACGATGCCGCTCGCGATGAGGAGCCGGCCCAGGCCGAGCCGGTTGACGGCGCGGGTCGCGAGGCGTTCCACGGCGCCGGGCTGCAACTCGCCCACCCGGGCCGGCGGGGCGGCGATCGCGGGGGTCAGGTACAGGTCGAAGCGGCGGTGAAATGCCCCCATGGCGCGTGCGAAATCGTTCCAGCGCCGCCGGGCGGCTACGTATTCGCCGGCCGACAGGCTCCTGCCGATGAGGCCGAGGGCGTACGTCGCATCCTCGACGCTGCGCGCTTTCGCCTTGCCGCCCAGCGCGTCCAGCCACGCCAGGTCGGCCGCCACGTGGCCGAAGTAGACCATGAGGTAGCAGCGGGCCACCGCGTGGCCGTCGATGTCCGGTGTGGCTTCTTCGACCTCGTGTCCCAGTCCGCGCAGCAGGGTGGCGGCATCGTCCACGGCGCGGACGGCGTCGGGATCGACTTCCGCCCCGACGGGCGAGCGTGTGGAAAAGCCGATACGCAACGGCTCGGGCGGCCTTTCGATGGCTTCGAGATAGGGCGCCCCGGGCGGCGGAAGTGCCGACGAGGCGCCTTCGTCCGGCCCGCGAAGCACGTCCAGGGCCGCGGCGCTGTCGCGAACCGAGCGCGTCAACACATGGTCGCACGAGGCGCCGTCCCAGACTTGCCCGTGATCCGGGCCCACGGGGGTACGTCCGCGGGTGGGCTTGAGGCCGAACAGACCGCAACACGCGGCCGGGATACGGATCGAGCCGCCGCCGTCCGAGGCCGACGCCAGGGGCACGATGCGCGCCGCCACCGCGGCGGCGGATCCCCCGCTGGATCCGCCCGGCGTATGCCGGGTGTCCCAGGGGTTTCGCGACGGGCCGAAAGCCTCCGGTTCGGTAACGCCCATGAGGGCGAATTCGGGCGTATTGGTCTTGCCGAAGACCAACAGCCCGGACCGCTCGAAGCGGCTGACCAGTTCGCTGTCCCGCGCCGGAACGAAGTCGATCAGCGCCCGGGAGCCGTGGCTCATCGGTACGCCGGCCAGCGCATGGAGAATATCCTTGAGCAGGAAGGGCACTCCGGCGAAGGGCCCGGAAGGCGGGGCAGCGGCGGCCCGGCGGCGCCCGCGTTCGAACAGCGGGAGGTTGATGGCGTTGAGGGCCGGATTGCGTGCCTGCGCCCGGGCGATGGCCGCCTCCATCAGGTCGGGCGGCGCGACTTCGCCCGTACGTACCAAGTGCGCCAGCTCCAGGGCATCACAGTCGTCGTATTCGACAAAAGGTGTCGTCATTGCAGCAACTCCATCAGAGCCCCGGATTGCCCGGAGCGGCATGCCGTGAACGGGTGGCCCGCCCGGCGCGCTCAGTCCTCGGCCGCGATCTCCTCTTTAACCGCGACGATCAACGAAGCACTCAGGTCGTCTCCCAGCGGACGGCCCTCGGGGTCGGTCACATGGAAGACATCCTCGGCGCGCTCGCCGACCGTCATGATGCGTGCGGTGCGCAGATACACCGCGCAGCGGCGGAACGCCCGGGCGACCGCCGCGAGCAGTCCCGGGCGGTCGCCGGCGTACAGTTCGAGCACCGTGTGGCGGGCTTCGGCGTCGGTGCTGCATTCCACCCGTGTCGGCGTCGCGAACAGGCGGACCTGACGCGGCGTGGGGCGCACGCCGCGGCGTACCCCGGCATGTTCCCGGGTCAGCTCCTGCAGCAGCAATTCCTGAGCCCGTTGCAGTTGGTGCGGATCCTCGATCGGCGTGCCGTCGGCTTCGAGCACCACGTAGGTATCGAGGGTCTCGTCGCGGCCGACCGGCACGCACCGGGCGGCGACGATGGTCAGCCCGAGCCGGGCGAGTCCGGCGGTGATGCGGGCGAAGGCGAACGTGCGCCGCGAGGCGTAGGCGGCGATGGCCGTGCCCGCGCCGTTGGGGTTGGGCCTGAGGAAGACCGCCGGCGGGCCGCTGACGCCAAGCAGCAACCGGGTGTGCCAGGCGATCTGGTCGGCGCTGTACTGCAGGAAGTAGTCGTTGCCGAGCGTATTCCACAGCCGCGTGACGCGGGGGTTGCCGCCGCCGAGCAGGACCCGGGCGGCGCGCTTGTGGGCGGCGATCTCGGTTTCGGCGTCCAGGGGGTGCTCCAGGCCGCGCCACAGGGCGCGGCTGGTTGCCTGGTAAAGCTCGCCGAACAACGTGCCGCGCCAGGCGTTCCACAGGGCGGGATTGGTCGCCTGCACGTCGGCCGCGGTCAGCGCGTAAAGATAGTCCAGCCGGCGCTGGTCCCCGACCCGGCGCGCGAAATCGGCGATCACGCGCGGGTCGGACAGGTCGCTCTTCTGCGCGGTGATGGACAAGGCAAGGTGGTTGCGCACCAGCCAGGCCGCCAGCTCGGCATCGGGGTCCGCCAGGCCGTGTGCCCGCGCGAAGCGCCGGGCCTCGCGGGCGCCGAGCTGGGAATGGTCGCCGCCGCGGCCCTTCGCGATGTCGTGGAACAGCGCTGCCAGGTAGATCACCTGCGGCCTGTCGAGCCGCGCAGCGGCCGTCTTGAGATCGTGACGCGCCGGCTTGAAGCGGCCTTCACGCAGGGCTTCGACGTTGCCCAGCACGTGCAGCACGTGTTCGTCCACGGTAAACACATGGAACAGGTCGTACTGCATTCGCCCGCTGATCCGCGCGAAGGCCGGAAGGTAACGGTCGAGAACGCCTGTCTCGTGCATGATTCGCAGTGCGGGCGCAACCCGCGCCGGGGCGGCCAGGATCGAGGCGAACAGGGCGCGGTGCGCCGCCCGGTTGCGAAAGCGGTTGTCGATGAGCTTGAGCGAGGAGGCGAGGCGGCGGCGGGCACCGGCCGCCAGCTCGTTCAGAGCGGGCTCCTCCTGCCAGCGGCGGAAGATTCGCAGTGCCAGTTCGGGCGAGCGCTCGAGGGAGTCCGTGGTCGCGAAGTCGATGCAGGCGCCGTCGGCCACCAGGCCCGGCTCCAGCGGGCGCCGCGGGTTGCCGCCGGGCGCGAGGCTCTGGAACACCAGGGCGTTGATACGGGCCACCGCCGTGGCCGAACGGTAGTAATCCTGCATCATGCGTTCGACCGCGAGCACGCCGGGGCGGGCCGTGTAGCCGAGCAATTCGGCAAGGCGGGGCTGCAGGTCGAACAGCAGGCGGTCTTCCCCGCGCCGGGAGAGATGGTGCAGCCCCAGGCGCAGGCGAGCGAAGACGCGCCAGGCCCGGTCCAGTTGCCGGCGCTCGTAACGGGTGATCAGTCCGGCCTGCTCGATGTCGGACAGCGTCGCTCGGCGCCGGCCGAGGTGGCGGGCGCCGAGCCAGAGCAGCGTCATCCAGTCGCGCTGGCCGCCCGGACTTTCCTTGATGCTGGGTTCCAGGCGCTGCGTGCTGTTGTCGTAGCGGGCATGGCGTTCGGCGCGTTCCGCCCGTTTCGCTTCCCGGTAGGCGCCCTCGGGCCACAGGCCGGGGGCCGTGAGCAGGGCGTCGAGCTTTCGGTCGAGTCCGCGGGTGCCCGCCAGCAGGCGGGCCTCGGTCAGTGCGGTGAAGGTGGCGACATCGCCGGCCGCGGCGGTGCGGGTCTCTTCCAGCGTGCGCACGCTCGCGCCGGTCTTGAGGCCGAGATCCCAGAGGCGCTGGATGAAGGGTTCGAGCCGGGCGTGCACCGTTTCGGTCGCTGCCCGGGCAAGCACCACGGCCAGATCGATGTCGGAACCGGGATAGAGTTCGCGGCGGCCGTAGCCGCCGGTGGCGAATAGGGCCGCGCCGGTATCTAGTCCGGCCTCCCGCCAGGCCCGGATGACGACGGCGTCGAGCGCGTGGGCGTGAGCCCGGAGCAGTTTGCGGGGCGTTTGCGAGGCGGCGATCCCGTCCGCGAGTTCGGCCCGGGCCTGCGCCAGCGCCGTGGTCAGGGGATCAGTGGCGGAAGCTTTCATCCGCGCGCGCGGTGAGCACCTCGAAGCCTTCGGGGGTGACCAGGATGGTGTGCTCCCACTGCGCCGACAGCGAATGATCCTTGGTCACCACCGTCCAGCCGTCGCCCAGCTGCTTCACGTGACGCTTGCCGGCATTGATCATGGGCTCGATGGTGAAGGTCATGCCGGGTTCCAACTCCAACCCGGTGCCGGGTTCGCCGTAATGCAGCACCTGGGGGTCGTCATGGTAGATCCGGCCGATGCCGTGGCCGCAGTACTCGCGCACCACGGCGTAGCCGCGGCTTTCGGCCAGGGTCTGAATGGCATGGCCAATGTCGCCGAGGCGGGTGCCGGGGCGCACCAGCTCGATGCCCGCCTTCAGGCACTCGTAGGTCGTTTCCACCAGGCGCCGCGCCTGGATCGAAGGCTCGCCGACGAAGTACATGCGGCTCGCGTCCCCGTGGAACTCGTCCTTGATGACGGCGATGTCGATATTGACGATATCGCCCTCCTTGAGCTCCTTGTCGCTGGGAATGCCGTGGCAGACCACGTGGTTGACCGAGGTGCACACGGTCTTCGGAAAGCCCCGGTAGCCCACGTTGGCGGGGATGGCGTGCTGGTGCTTGACGATATGTTCGTTGCAGACCCGGTCCAGTTCGTCGGTCGTGACACCCGGGCGGACGTGCTCGGCCACGACGTCGAGCACTTCCGAGGTGAGGCGTCCCGCGACGCGCATTTTCTCGATCTCTTCCGCGCTTTTGATCTCGACTGGCATGGGTTCCTCCGGCGTCGGGTACCTTTATTGTATCCGCCTCGGCATACAAGTTATAATGACCAACTGCATCGCGGCCGGCCAGGGCGGCGCCTGCCGGGCGATGCGGCGTATTGAAAGCTCAAATCCACACACGTGCCGGCACATGCGGCCGGGTGCCCCGGAAGGGGGTTGCCGCATGGGGTACGTGGAGGCTCAACCCGAACGGAGTACATTTTAATGGCAACTGTATCCATGCGCAGCATGCTCGAGGCGGGCGTGCATTTCGGCCACCAGACCCGATTCTGGAACCCCAAGATGGCACCCTACATCTTCGGGCATCGCAACAAGATCCACATCATCAATCTCGAGGTTACCGTACCCATGCTCGAGGAGGCGGGTAATTTCGTCTCCAGGCTTGCCTCGCGCGGTGGCCAGATCCTGTTCGTCGGCACCAAGCGTGCGGCTCGGGACATCATCCCGCAGGAAGCGGAGCGCTGCGGCATGCCCTACGTCAGCCAGCGCTGGCTCGGCGGCACGCTGACCAACTTCGCGACGGTGCGGCGTTCCGTCAAGCGTCTTCTGGAACTCGAGGCGATGGCCGAGGACGGAACCATGGACCTTCTGATCAAGAAGGAAACGGTCAAGATGCGCCGCGAACTCGACAAGCTCGAGAAGAGCCTGGGCGGCATCCGCAACATGGAGTCGTTGCCCGATGCGCTGTTCGTGATCGACGTGGGGTACGAGAAGATCGCCGTGGCCGAGGCCAACAAGCTCGGCATTCCGGTCGTGGCGCTGGTCGACACGAACAACAGCCCCGACGGCGTCGACTACGTGATTCCGTCGAACGACGATGCGATTTCCGCGGTAACGCTGTTCACGATGGCGATGGCCGATGCCGTGCTGGCGGGCCGCGAGACGATGCCGATGATCGAGGGCGACGCCGACGAGTTCGTCGAGGAGGAAGAGGTCAGGAAGCTCACCGAGCGTCGACCGAAGGCGGCCGGCGCCAAGCCGGCGGCCAAGGCCAAGGACGGCGCTGCTGCGGCCGCCAAGAAGCCTGCGGCCGGCAAGGACGAGGCTGCGTCCGGGGACGCCGCAGGCGAGGCCGAGCAGCAGGAAGCGGCAGCCGCTGGGGAAACCGACTCCGGGGAGAAGCCGGCCGGGGAATCCGCGGAAGAAGAGAAGCCGGCCAGGAAGGCCGCCACGAAAAAGGCAACCGCGAAGAAGACCGCAGCCAAAAAGCCGGCAGCGAAGAAAGCGACGGCCAAGAAGACGGTGAGCAAGAAGACGGCGGCGAAGAAGACCACCACGAAGAAGACCGCGGCGAAGAAAGAGGCGGAAGCAGGCGACGAGGCCGGAAAGGCCGAAGCCTCGGACAAAGAGTGAATTTGGCGATAACGGCGGAGAGGTTTTGAAGTGAGTATCAGCGCAGCAGAAGTCAAGGCGCTCCGGGAGCGCACCGGCGCCGGCATGATGGAGTGCAAGAAAGCCCTGGTCGAGGCCGAGGGCGATATCGAGTCCGCGGTCGAGATCATGCGCAAGACGGGGTTGGCCAAGGCCGACAAGAAGGCAGGGCGGACGGCGGCCGAAGGCCGTATCGCTCTCGCCGGCGACGCCTCGGAGGCGGCGCTTGTCGAAGTCAACTGCGAAACCGATTTTGTCGCGGGCGGGGATGAATTCGCCGCCTTCGCCGATGAGGTCGCCGCCAAGGTGCTGGCCGAGAATCCGGCGGACACGGAGGCGCTTGCCGAACTTGCACTCGACGGCGGCGAGAACGTGGAGACCACGCGGCGCGGTCTGGTGGCCAAGCTCGGGGAAAACATCACCCTGCGCCGCTTCGAGCGCATGCAGACTGGCGGCACCCTGGGCCGCTACGTGCACGGCATCCGGATCGGCGTGCTGGTCGAGATCGAGGGTGGCAACGACGAACTGGCAAAGGACGTGGCGATGCACATCGCAGCGAGCAACCCTCTTTATGTCGGGCCCGACGACGTGGCACCCGAGGTGCTGGAGAAGGAGCGCGATATCCACCGCGCCCAGGCGGAAGAAAGCGGCAAGCCGCCGGAGATCGTGGAGAAGATGGTCGAGGGCCGGCTGCGCAAGTTCGTGAACGAAATCGCCCTGACCGGCCAGCCCTTCGTGAAGAACCCCGACCAGAGCGTGGGCGAGTTGCTGAAGGAGCACGGTGCCCGCGTGCTGCGCTTCGTGCGCTACGAGGTGGGCGAGGGGATCGAGAAGGAAGAGGCCGATTTCGCGAGCGAGGTCATGGCCCAGGTCAAGGGCCGCTGAGGCGGACCCGGACCTCATGACCGGATGCCCCCGGTGAGCAGTTCCCCGAACAGCGCCAGAGACAGGGCCGGGCCGGCCTACCGGCGCGTACTGCTCAAGCTCTCGGGCGAGGCCCTGATGGGCGATGCGGAGTACGGCATCGATCCGGAGATGCTCAAGCGCCTGGCCGGTGAAATCGGACAGGCGCGGGCGCTGGGAGTAGAGATCGCGATCGTCATCGGCGGCGGCAACATATTCCGCGGCGCCGGTCTCGCGCAGCACGGCATGGACCGCGTCACCGGCGACCACATGGGGATGCTGGCGACCGTGATGAACGCGCTCGCGCTGCAGAGTGCGCTGGAGAGCAACGGTGTCCCGGCGCGCGTGATGTCCGCGATTCGCATCAACGAGGTCTGCGAGGATTTCATCCGGCGCCGCGCAGTGCGCCACCTCGAGAAGGGGCGGGTGGTGATCTGCGCGGGCGGCACCGGCAACCCCTACTTCACGACCGACACGGCGGCCAGCCTGCGGGCGATCGAGATCGGCGCCAACCTGCTGCTCAAAGGCACCAAGGTGGACGGTGTGTATTCCGCCGATCCGGTTACGCACCCTGCCGCCGAACGTTACAGCCGGCTGAGTTTCGACCAGGCGCTGGATGAGCGGCTGGCGGTCATGGACGCCACCGCAATCGTGATGTGCCGGGACCAGGCTCTGCCGCTACGCGTGTTTTCCATTTACGGGGCCGGTGCCTTCGTGCGCATTCTCGAAGGCGAGGACATCGGCACCCTCGTTACCAACGGAGAAGGCGAATGATCGAAGACGTGCGCCGCGATACCGACCAGCGCATGGGCAAAAGCATTGCCGCCCTGCGTGAGGCATTCACCAAGATTCGGACCGGACGGGCCCATACCAGCCTGCTCGATCACCTGCGGGTGGAGTACTACGGCACCGAGGTGCCGCTGGAACAGGTCGCGAACGTAGCGGTGATGGATGCGCGCACGCTTTCCATCACGCCCTGGGAAAAGTCGATGGTCCCGGTGATCGAGAAGGTCATCATGACGGCCGACATGGGACTCAACCCCGCGACCGCCGGCAGTGTAATCCGGGTCCCGCTGCCCGCCCTGACCGAGGAGCGGCGCCGGGAGCTGGTGAAGGTCGTCCGCCAGGAAGCCGAGGGCGCCCGCGTTGCCGTGCGCAAAGTGCGCCGCGACGCACTGGCCGCGCTGAAGGAGTTGCTCAAGGAGAAGGAAAACACGGAGGACGACGAGCACCGCGCCGGTGAATCCATCCAGAAGCTTACGGACAGCCACATAGCCCGCATCGAGGAACTTTTGGAGGCGAAGGAAGCCGAACTGATGGAGGTTTGAGCCGGCAGCCATGGCATTCGACGCATACCAAATCCCCGGCTGTAGATTGGCCCGTTCGGCAGGTCGGCGCGGCGCCGTCGCCGGCCGGGCCTGAATTTTTATGCTGCGCCGCGCGCGACGCGAGGCCATGCCCCCGGAGTCGACTCCGGCCGTGCCGCGTCACGTTGCGATCGTCATGGACGGCAACGGCCGGTGGGCGCAGCAGAGGGGGCTGCCCCGGCGCTCGGGCCACCAGGCCGGCTACGAATCGGTCCGCGGGCTGGTACGTATGGCTGCGCAGTACGGTGTCGAGCATCTCACACTCTTTGCGTTTTCGAGCGAGAACTGGCGTCGCCCGCGCAGCGAGGTCGATGCGCTGATGCGCCTGTTCATGCAGGCCCTGCGCCGCGAGGTCGACGAGCTGGACCGCCAGGGCGTGCGGCTCGATTTCATCGGCCGCCGAGAGCGGCTTTCGTCGTACCTTCAGGGCGCCATGGCCGAAGCGGAGGCAACGACGGCGGGCAATACGACCCTGGGGCTGCATATGGCGGTGAGCTATGGCGGGCGCTGGGACATTGTCGAAGGGGTCCGCCGCCTCGCGGCGGAAGTGGCCATGGGGCGTCTGACGCCGGAACAGATTGGAGAGGCGCAGCTGCGGGAGGCGATGGCGCTTGCACAAATCCCGGACCCGGACCTGTTCATCAGGACGGGGGGCGAGTGCCGGATCAGCAATTTTCTGCTCTGGAACCTGGCCTACACCGAGTTGTATTTCACCGACGTGCTGTGGCCCGATTTCGGTGAGCGGGATTTCGAGGCGGCCCTGAAGGCGTATGCCAGCCGGCAGCGGCGATACGGTGGCGTGGAACCTCCCGCCCGCAGCGTGCATGCTTAGGACCCGCCTCATGGCGGCGGCGGTCATGATACCGGCCGCTATCCTGTGGGCATGGCTGGCGCCGCCCGCGGTCTTTGCCGGGGTTGCGGCGTTGATCGTGCTTGCCGCGGCCTGGGAATGGACGGGGCTTGCCGGGGTCGCGTCGACCGCGGCGCGCACCGCGTGGCTTGTCTTTGTGCTGGGGCTGTTGGCCTTGGCCTGGTGGGGGTGGCGCCGGCCGGATTGGGATGTCCTGCCCCTGTTGTGGGTCTTCTTCGCCTTCTGGGTACTCGCGGTGCCGGGCCTGGGCCGGAACGGCTTTTGGAACTCCCGGGCAGGCCTGCTGTTCCAAGGGGTGTGGGTGCTCGTACCGGCATTCTTCGCATTGCTGCTGATCCGTGGCATGACGAACGGCACCGGCCTGGTATTCGCCCTGTTCGTGGTGGTGTGGGGCGCCGACGCCGGCGCCTATTTCGCGGGCCGGGCATTTGGGCGCCATAAGCTGGCGCCGCGGATTTCGCCGGGCAAGACCCGGGAAGGTTTGCTCGGTGGGCTGTTGCTCGCCGCGGGTGCCGGGGCGCTGGCGAGCCTGTCGAGTCCGGTGAAGCTGGCGGCGATGGTACCCCTGGCGGTGGTGACCGCGGGGTTTTCGGTGGTCGGCGACCTCGTGGAAAGCCGGGCCAAGCGGATCGCCGGTGCCAAGGATTCCGGGCACCTGATCCCCGGCCATGGCGGGGTGCTCGACCGGATCGACAGTCTGGGTGCGGCGGCGCCGGTTTTTGCCCTGGGGCTCGAATGGATACACAGGATATGGTGAACAACGTAGCGGTACTCGGCGCCAGCGGCAGTATCGGCCGGAATACGGCCGACGTCATCGCTCGCAACCCCGATCGCTACCGGTTGTTCGCGGTGGCCGCGCGCAGCAACGTCGATGCTCTGCTCGAGCAGTGCCGCGCCCACCGTCCCGAACTAGCGGTGCTGGTCGACGAAGCGGCCGCGCAGGCGCTGCGCGAGCGGTTGGCCGCCGAAGACCTCTCCACCCGCGTCGAGAGCGGCGCCGAGGCACTCTCGAACCTGGCCTCGCATCCCGAGGTCGACAGTGTCATGGCGGGCATCGTCGGCGCGGCCGGGCTGGCGCCCACCCTGGCGGCCGCGCGCGCCGGCAAGCGCGTGCTGCTGGCCAACAAGGAATCGCTGGTGATGACCGGCCCGCTGTTCCTGGGCGAGCTGGTCAAGTCGGGCGGGGAACTGGTCCCGGTCGACAGCGAGCACAACGCGCTGTTCCAGGGCATGCCCACCGGCTATCGTGCGGGTGCCCGCCCGGCCGGCGTGGAGCGCCTGTGGCTGACCTGCTCCGGCGGTCCGTTCCGGGGCCGGCGCGCACAGGACGTGGCCGGCGCCAGTCCCGACGAGGCGTGTGCCCATCCGCGCTGGCGCATGGGGCGCAAGATCTCGGTGGATTCGGCGACCCTGATGAACAAGGGCCTGGAAATCATCGAGGCCAGCTATCTGTACGGGATGCCGAGCGAGCAGATCCGGGTGGTCGTGCACCCGCAGAGCATGATCCACAGCCTGGTCGAATACGTCGACGGATCCTTCGTTGCACAGCTCGGCCAGCCCGACATGCGCACCCCGATTGCCTGCGCTCTCGCCTGGCCCGAGCGCATCGCGGCCGGCACCGAGCCACTGGATCTGACGACCCTCTCGGACCTCAGTTTCGAGGCCCCCGACGAAGCCACCTTCCCCTGCCTGAGGCTAGCCCGGTCGGCCCTGGTGGCGGGCGGCACGTCGCCGGTGGTGCTCAACGCCGCCAACGAGGTCGCTGTCGGCGCCTTTCTCGACGAGCAGTTGCCCTTCGGCGCCATCGCCGGTGTCGTGGAAGAAACCCTGACCTCGACCGATGCACCGCCGATGGACTGCCTGGAAACCGTGCTCGACGTCGATGCCACAGCGCGCGACCGGGCCAGGGCGGTGAGCGCGGAGATGGCGGCATGAATGCCCTGATCGCGTTGCTCGCTTTCCTCGTCGTATTCGGGGTTGTTGTCGCCGTGCACGAGTTCGGGCACTTCATCGTGGCCCGCATGCTGGGCGTCAAGGTCGTGCGTTACTCGATCGGCTTCGGCAAGGTGCTGTTCTCATGGCGGCCGGGAGGGGAGACCGAATACGCCGTATCGGCTCTGCCCCTGGGCGGCTACGTCAAGCTCCTCGACGAACGCGAGGGCGACGTGCCTGCGTCGGAGCGCCACCGGGCATTCAATCGCCAGCCGATCTGGCGCAGGGCGGCGATCCTGCTCGCCGGTCCCGGATTCAATTTGCTGTTCGCCCTGATCGCCTATTGGATCGTGTACATGGTGGGCATCCCCGGCATCAAGCCGGTGGTCGGGTCGGTAAAGCCGAACTCGCCGGTGGCGGTGGCGGGCCTCCGGGAAAAGGACACGATCGTCGCCGTCAACGGCACTGCCACCCCCACGTGGCAGGCGGTGCGCTTCGGTCTGTTGTCCGCCATCGTGGACGAGAAGCCTCTTACGCTGCGCATTCGGTCGCAGAGCGGGAGCCAGTCGCGCGAGGTGCAGGTGCAATACGGCAATGCCAAGGCCCTCACGCAGCCGGGGCACCTTTTCAGCGGTCTGGGCCTCAGCCCGTGGCTGCCCCCGGTCCCCGCCGTGCTGGGTCAGATCCAGGCCGACAGCGCGGCGGCCCGCGCCGGGTTGCAGCGAGGCGACAAGGTTGTCGCCGTCGACGGGAAGGCCGTTGCCGACGCAACGGCGTTCGTGAAGGTGATCCGCGCCCATCCCGGGCAGCGCCTGACGTTCACCGTGGTCCGTGGCGGTACGCGCCTGCAAGTGCCGGTGGTACCGGAAAGCCTTGCTTCCGACGGCAAGCGCATAGGCCGTATCGGTGCAGCCATAGCCACACCGCCGGACTACGCCAGGGACCTGGCGGCCAGCATGCGCTTCGGGCCCCTCGCGGCGTTTGCCGAGGCTGCAAACCGTACGGGCCAGATTACGGCGCTCACGGCGGTAATGGTCTATCGTATGGTGCTCGGGCAGGCTTCGCTCTCGAACCTGAGCGGCCCCATCGAGATCGCCCATTACGCCGGAACCTGGGCCCAGGCGGGCCTGGTGCCGTTCCTGTTCTTCCTGGCCCTGATCAGCATAAGTCTCGGATTTTTAAATATTTTGCCTATCCCGCTGCTCGACGGGGGGCAGTTGTTGTATCTCGCCATCGAGGCGGTTCGGCGCAAGCCGTTGTCCGAGCATGCCGAAGCCATCGGCATGCGCGTGGGTTTGAGTCTGATCGTCTTGCTGTTAGGCTTTGCGGTCTTTAACGATCTCAGCCGCCTGGTCCATTCATGATTCAAGGAGTGTCGCTCTTGCCCGGACGCAAATTCTATGGAACGTTGATATGCTTGGCATCGCTCGTTATCGGCTTCTCGGTTCCGCGGACCGCGCAGGCGGCGGATTCGACGTTTACCGTGCAGCAGATCCGGATCGTGGGCCTGGAGCGGATTTCCCGCACGACGGTCCTGACCTACATGCCCGGTATCAGCGTTGGCCAGACGGTTACGCCCGCCGACACGGCGACGGCAATACGCAACCTTTACAAGACCGGCTTCTTCAGCCGGGTGCAGTTCCGGCGCGACGGCCACACCCTGATCATCGCGGTCAAGGAGCGTCCGACGATCGCCCAGGTGATCCTCAGGGGAAATAAGGCCATCAAGACGGATGACCTGAGAAACGGTCTCCAGCAGGCCGGGTTGACCCAGGGACAGTTTTTCAACCGCTCGGCACTGTCGGGCATCACGGGCGCCCTGGTGCAGACCTATTTCGACCACGGCCGATACGGCGTAAAGATCGACACCAAGATAAGGCACCTGGCGAACAACCGCGTCGCCATCCTGTTCGATATCAAGGAAGGCTCGGAAGCGAAGGTTCTGACCATCAATTTCACCGGCAATCACGATTTCAGCAACTCCACGCTGCGCGACCAGTTCAAGGTCACCACGCCGGGGTGGTTCACCTGGCTCAGCGGCAAGGACAAGTACGAGCAGGAAAAGCTGCGGGGCAGCCTCGAGAACCTGCGCTCCTTCTATATGGACAGGGGCTATGCGGACTTCCATATCAATTCGGTGCAGGTGCAGATTTCGCCCGACCGATCCGGCATATACATCAACGTGAACCTGCACGAGGGCGGCAAGTACACGATCGGCGACGTCAAGCTGCTCGGCAAGTTCGCGATTCCGGAAAAGCGGTTGCGCAACCTGATATTCATCAAGAAGGGCGAGTCCTTCTCGATGCGGAAGGCGACGGCCCAGTCTACCCTGTTGACCAACGAACTGGGTGCCTACGGCTACGGCTTCGCCAAGGTAAGCCCGGTTCCGCAACCGAACCCCAAGACCCACAAGGTCGACCTGATCTTCTACATGGAACCGGGGCAGCGGGTATACGTCCGCCACATCACCTTCAAGGGCGCTCCTGACACGGACGACGACGTGTTCCGCAGGGAAATGCGCCAGAGCGAGGGGAGCTGGCTGAACAACTACCAGCTGAAACGCTCCAAGATCCGAATTCAGCGGCTGCCCTTCGTGGATTCGGTGGACGTGAAGCCGAAAAAGGTCGCAGGCTCACCAGACCAGGTCGATGTGGACGTGGACGTCCATCAGCGGCAGTCCGGCACGGCGCAGGCGTCGGTGTCCTATTCCGGATATTACGGACTGGGTGTCAGCGGCCAGATCGCCTTGTCGAATTTCCTCGGCCGCGGCGACCTGGTGCACCTCAACGCGACGCGTAATACCGTGCAGACCAGTGCCTCGATATCCTTTACCAATCCCTACGCCACCGCGTACAACGTCAGCCGGAAAACGTCGCTGTTCTACAGCCAGGGCAACAGCCTGATACAGACCGCTTCCCCGTTTTCCACCAAGAACTACGGCGGCGGGATCACTTACCAGTTCCCGCTGTCGGAATTCGATTACTACAGCCTGGGTGCGTCTCTGCGTCACGGTGTTCTGACGCCTTATTGCTATTCGGCCAACGAATTCAAGGCGTTCGTGAGCGACCCCAACAACGGCAGCGTCAACGTCGTGCCGAGTTATTGCGCCGGCGCGGACCCTGCGGTGCCGATCAACGTCAATCTCTCGACGCTGACCTATAACAACATCAGCGCCAGTTTCGGGTTCTCTCACGACACCCGAAACCGCACTGTCCTGCCGACGAACGGCACGCTGCAGAACTTCACGCTCGATGTCGCCACGCCGCTCGGCAACGAAGACTATTACATTTTCCAGTGGAACCAGATGACGTTCGTGCCGATCAAGGCCGGATTCGTCTTCGGCGTACAGAGCCAGGTGGGCTTCGCCGACACTTATGGCAGGACCGACAACGTGCCGCCCTACGAGCATTTCTTCGCGGGCGGTCCGGACACCGTGGCCGGTTACCGCTCGGGTACACTCGGTCCTTATGATTCGAACGGCAATCCTTACGGCGGCAATATGATCGCGTGGGTTCAGAACGAGCTGATTCTGCCCAATTTCCTTGGCGGTACGGGGG
>JBJKSR010000374.1:0-3070 GCA_046703965.1 Gammaproteobacteria bacterium
GGCGAACATCGCGGAAAAGCCGTGTACCTGCCAATGCCGACTGAAGTCGCGGAATGCGGCGACCAGCGCGCTCCAACGTTCCTCGTCCTCGCCCAGCGCGGCGATATCTTCGGCGGTAGCCCCGAGCAGCGGCGTTGCCAGGGCGCGGCGCAGGCGCGAGCCGCTCGCCGGGGCGGCGACGGCATCGAGCAGCGTCTCCAGGTCGGCTGCCTCGGCCGTCTCGAAGACGCTGTCGTTGGACAGGGTCACCGAGGCGACGCCGCGGGAGCGCAGCGCCCGCTGGACGGTGTCGCCCTGACGGTGGGTGGACACCAGCACCGCGACGTCGCGGGCGCGCACGGCAATCCTTTTGCCGTCACTGTCCCTGTAATGCGCCTTGCCGTCCTCGCCCAGCACCAGCAGGCGCTCGATTTCGGTGGCGCACACCGCCGCCATCGCGGCCTCGGCATCGCCCTTGTTGCCGACGGCGTCGTTCGCATCCTTGTCCGCTTCCCGCCAAACCACGGTCAGCGGGGCATCCTTGCCCGCCGTTTCCAGCGGCGCGATCTCGCGGCCCGGCTCGGCCGCGACGAACGGTATCCGGTCATACAGGAATGCCGGCTGCTCCGCATTGCCGAACAGCGCGTTGACCGATCCGATGAGTCCGCCGGTGGTGCGGAAGTTCTTCACCAGGCTGAAGATGCGATCACGCGTCTCGCATTCGCCGCGCGCGCGCATGTAGGTAAAGACATCCGCTCCGCGGAATCGGTAGATCGCCTGCTTGGGATCGCCGATCAGGATGAGGCCGCTGTCCTTGCGCCCCTTGTAGATGCGCGAGAAGATCGCGTACTGGTGGGGGTCGGTGTCCTGGAACTCGTCCACCAGCGCCAGTGGAAAACGTGCCGCGATGCGCTCGGCCAGCGCATCGCCGCCCGCGCCTTCCAGCGCCTCGTGCAGGTTCTGCAGCATGTCGTCGAAGCCGATCTCGCGCGCCTGCCGCTTGCGGTTGCGCGACTCGGACTGCAGATAATGGAGCGCCGAGCCTACCGTCTCCTGCCACCATGACGAGGTCAGGGCCTCGCAAGCCCGTTGCAGTTCGCCGCCGCGGTCCGACTGGAAGAAGTCGAAGTCCGGCATCACCGTGCCCTTCTTCAGGCCCTTCTCCAGCTTGGCCCGCGTAAGCCGGTCGAAGTTGTCGGGCAGTTTCGGCGCAGGCGCCTCGAGCCAGGCGTCCCAATCGTCGAGCAGCCGTTCGGTCGTGTTCCTGCGGTACTGGTTGCGGTTCAGATCGCCGCTTTCGAGCAGCCACTCGCGCAGGGCGTTCGCATCGGCCCGCCAGGCGCCGGCAGCGCCGTTCGCCGCCGCCTCGAAGAGTCCGGTCCCTTCTTCCCATGCCCGTCCCGTCACCCGGGGCTCGACGCGCAACTCGCCGCTCACCGCCAACGGCTCGCGGAGCTGCCGGAGCAGGCCCCGGGGACCGCCAAACGCGTCCAGCAGCCAGCGGGTATACGCGGCATTCGCGCCGGCCCCGCGTTGGCGCCAGAAGTCGGCGGCGATCGCTTCTCTCAGGGACTGCTCCTCGTCGCGCTGCTCGGTGATGAACGCACCGCCAACCTCGAAGGCCATGTCGGCAAGCATGCGCTGGCAGAAGCCGTGTATCGTGAACACCGCGCTGTCGTCGAGTGCCGCGAACGCCGCGCGCACGCGCCTGAGGAGCAGCCCGTCATCCGCCTCCGCGCGATCGAGCAATTCGGCCAGGAATTCGTCCGGCCCGGCCTCGCCGGTCAGTGCGGCATGCACGTCGGCGAGTTGCCTGCGGATACGCGTGGTCAGTTCACCCGTAGCCGCGCGGGTGAAGGTTACGACCAGCAGTTTGTCCACGGTCAGGCCCGTAGTGAGCAGTGCACGCAGGTAGGTGCGGACGAGCGCGGTCGTCTTGCCCGTCCCCGCGCTCGCCTCGACGAGCGAGACGCCGTCGAGCGGCAGGGTCAGCGGGTTTGCCGCCTTCATTTCGCACCCTCCGCCCTGCGGATCGGGTCGAATACGGCACGGGCAAGCCTGCCGAAGGCGTCGTCGAACAACACCCGCCCGCGGAAGACGGCTTCGTAGTCACCGTCGCCGTCGATGCGCGCGTATTCGTTGCTCCAGCTTTTTTCGACCTTGGCGAACGCCGCCGCCTCGCTCTTCTCCGCTTCCTCGCTGAATACATACGATAGATCGGGCAGCAGCGGGAGCGCCTCCCGCTGCATGCGCCCGTACAAGTCGCAGAGCTTCGCCAATTCGTTGCCCGGACTGTCGACCGCGCCCCATTCGACGTGTTCGGCTTTACCGTTTTCCACGCCGACGAAATGACTGGCCGGCTCCTTGCCGCCGCCGGCAGCCAGGGCGAGGTGGTTGATCCAGATGGCGAGGCGATCCTTCGCGCGCAGTTTGCCGGCGCGCGCGAGCACGAAGCCCGCTCGCGGATACACGTCGGGAATGCGCCCGCGCACCTGCCAGCCGCCGATGGTCAGATCGATGTCGCGCGCCTTCGGAACGCCGTCGCCGATGACCTCGTTCACGGCGCTCACCAGGCCGGCGGCTTCGGCGGCTGCGGAATCGAAGTCAAGGTATCCCGCCTCGCCCGGCGGCAGCCAGCCGCGCGCCGCGAATTCCTCACGGCACGCAAGCGGATCGAAACGCCCGCCCTGCTCCAGGCAACGCGCAAGCAATGCATCGCGTACCCGCCACCGGCCGAGGCCGTCGAGCGCGAACGGCTCATCGTCCTCCAGGAGCATTTCGTCGCTTCGCGTGGCGATCCCAAGGGCCTGCTGGAAGGTACGAGCCGGGTTGGCGAAGGCACGGGCCAGCTCGTCGAGCGTGACAATGCGTTCGATCTCGCGCGCCAGCGGCACGGCGGGTGCAAAGGCCCGGGGACGGGCATCCGCCCCGGGCGTGCCCAACCATTCGCCGGCGTAGCTCGCGCCGCGCCGGGGCTCGGCTTTGTAGCGCGCCGAGAACGGCTGCAGGGGATGCTGCAGCACCACCGCTTCCGTTCTTGCACCCATGCGGCCGAGCACGTCGAGCAGTTCGCTCACCACGACCGAGGGCG
>JBJKSR010000375.1:0-4539 GCA_046703965.1 Gammaproteobacteria bacterium
CAAAGCGACCCGACGATGTATTCCAAGTCGTACGCAGGGTCTGAGGACGGTCTGATTGAGAACACGCTCACTGCGGGTCCGGCCTTACCAAAGTGGTGCACTCCTGACTTCCCGGACCGCCCGTCACGCGTCAACATTGCCGCCATTGGAGTCCCGTTTATCGGTCGGCGGAACGTTCGGTTTCGCATTTGCATTTGGAACCGTTCGATTTGCGCACCTGGCTCGCCGAAGATCCATCCGTAACCAATTAGGTTGCGAGACCGTCACCGATTCGGTTACACTACGCATCGTGATCAAGACGTTCAGGCATAAGGGACTCGCGGCGCTCTTCGAAAGCGGGAATGCGCGCAAGATGCAACCCAAGCACGCAAAACGCCTGAATCTGATCCTTACCGCCCTCAATGCCGCGACCCAGGCGGCGCAGATGGCGATGCCCGGAATGCGGTTCCATCCGTTGCATGGCAACCGCTATTCCGTTTGGGTGGACGAGAATTACCGCGTGACGTTCCGTTTCGACGGCGGGCACGCGTACGAGGTGGATTATGAAGACTACCATTGAGAGCTCGGGCCGGATGCACAACCCGGCCCACCCCGGGGAGATCCTTAAGGAGATGTACATGGAGTCGCTCGGGGTGACGATCACGCAGACGGCGGACGCCCTTGGAGTGAGTCGCAAGCACGTATCGGCGATCGTGAACGGTCGTGTGCCCGTGTCGCCGGATATGGCGGCGCGTCTGGCTGGCGTCTTCGGCACTGAGCCGGACTTCTGGATCAACCTTCAGGCGCAGTACGATCTGTGGCAGGTGCGGCAGCACGGGCGCCCGAAGGTCAAGCGATTGGCAGCCTGAGGGCTGATCGAGCTGAGATTCACGTCACGCAGCAGGAGCGGCTGCTACCTGCGAGGATGTGGCGCGCCGTCGCCCACCAGCATTGCCCACCGTCCGCGAACTGGTGGATCCAGTGCGGCGCGCGACGGACCCGGTGCAGCTGATAGTGGCCGGACAGAGTTGGTCGAATTCGGCCCGCACAAGTGTGAACAACCCTGCGGGCGGGCACAGCGACGGCGCAGGCTCTCCGCCATGGTTGACGCAGCCCGCGAGTTCGCAGGTCGCCGTTACGGCCGACCGTCTGTCATCGGCGACGTGATCTCCGTGTAGATCTGGCGGTATGAACGTCGAGATTCTGCAGGTCCGTCTTCTTCGGACCGGCTTTCTTTAAATCGTCTTCTTCTCTTGAGTCCCCGGGCTCGGCGAGGCTGGCGTCGAGGTCTGTGCCGCGGTCGCAGCGGCATTGGCATGATGCCTCCCGTTGGGGGGAGGCGATGAAGAGAACCAGAACACGCAAGTGCCAGTGCTGTGGGGAGTTATTCGAGCCTGACCGGCGCAACGCGAAGCGGCAGAAGTGCTGCCCGAAGAGCGCGTGCCGGGCTGCGCTAAAGGCCGCCCGGCAGCGTCGCTGGCTGCAGCAACCCGAGAACCGGGACTACTTCCGCGGCACCGAGCACGTCGAGCGGGTGCGGGTCTGGCGCACGGGCCATCCGGGGTACTGGCGGCGCGGGCGGTCCGCGCCCGCGGATGCGCTACAAGACGCTCATAGCGTCCAAGTCATTGAGACTGCGAAGGATTTCGACACTCCCGCCGCCCGTGCGTTACAAGACGCACTGCGCCTGCAAGGCCCGGTTTTGATTGGGCTGATCGCCCATCTGAGCGACTCTGCGCTACAAGAGGACATCGCCGAGGCCTCCCGGCGATTGCTACAACTGGGGCAAGACATCCTCTCCGGGAGAGCCCCCGATGCCCCGCAAGCGACTCCTGCGCCCTGAGCGGCTGCGGCGCGTGCCGGCGCAGTTCAGCTGGATCGACCAACGCCTGGTGCGCGAGGGATACCTCGAGCGCTGCGAGGCGCACGCCCTGGCGCTGTATCTGCTGCTGGTGACGGTCGCCGACGCGCAGGGCCTGAGCTACTACGGCGATGCCACCGCGTGCCGGCTGCTGTCGATGACGCCGCAGTCGCTCGAGCGCGCCCGCGCGGCACTGATCGGAGCCGGGCTCATCGCCTACGAGCGCCCGCTGTATCAAGTTCTCGCCCTCGATCCGCCCCGCCCGCCACGGTTCTGCGGCCTGCAGGGCGTGCAGGCCGCGCTGGCACGTTTGCCTGCCGCTCTGCAGCACCGTCCACCACGCTCATGATCGACTACGAGACCTACTGCAAGATCCAGGACCATCGCACCCGACAGGGGTTGTCGATTACCCAGACCGCACAGGCGCTGGGACTGCATCCCGAGACCGTCGCCAAGTGGTCGCGCCTCGAGCACTACCGGCCGCGCACGCAGCCGAAGCGCCCGAGCCGCCTGGATCCCTACAAGAGCCAGATCGTGCGCTGGCTCGACGAGCACCCGCTCAGCGCCCAGCAGATCTTCCAGCGCCTGCGCGAGGCCGGCTGCAGCGCCGGATACACCATCGTGAAGGACTACGTGCGGGCCATCCGCCCGCCGCAGCACAAGGGCTTCCTGACCCTCACCTTCACCGCCGGAGAGTGCGCGCAAGTTGACTGGGGCGAGTACGGCACCGTCACCGTCGGCAACACCCGTCGCAAGCTCTCTTTCTTCGTAATGGTGCTGTGCCATTCGCGGATGATGTACCTCGAGTTCACGGTCTCCCAGAGCATGGAGCACTTCCTTGCCTGCCACGAGCACGCCTTCGCCGCCCTCGGGGTGCCCGAGAAGATCATGGTCGACAACTTGAAGTCCGCAGTCCTGCGGCGGCTGATCGGTCAGGACCCGGTGCTCAACCCGCGCTATGTGGACTTCGCCCGTCATCATGCCTTCAAGATCAAGCCCTGCAACGTCCGGGCAGGCTGGGAGAAGGGACGGGTCGAGTCCGGCGTCGGCTACGTGAAGAAAAACTTCCTCAACGGTCTCGAGTTCACTGACTTCTGCGCCGTGAACCCGGCCGCGCGCATCTGGTGTGACGAGATCGCCAACGTGCGCATCCACGGGGAGACCCACCGTCGACCGCTGGATCTGTTCGAGTCCGAACGGGTGCAGCTGAAGGCCCCGAACGCGAACCCCTACGACTTGGCGCGCGTGCTAACCCAGCGCGCCTCCCCGCAGTTCCGTGTGCGCGTGGATACCAACCGCTACTCCGTCCCGGCCGAGTACGCCGGACGACTCGTGACGATGAAGCTGTGGCCCGATCGGCTGTGCGTCTACTACCAGGACCAGCTCATCGCCCGCCACAACCGCAGCTACGAGCGGCGCAAAGACATCGAGGACCCCGAGCACCCCAAGGCGCTGCTGGCCCAGCGCCGCAACGCCCGCGAACAGCGCCTGCTCTCGCAGTTCCTCACCCTCTCAGCAAAGGCCCCGGCGTATTACGAGGGACTCACCGCCCGACAGATGAACGCCCGGCTGCACCTCGCCAAGATCCTCGCGCTCGCCGAGATCTACGGCCGCGAAGCCACCGCCCGCGCCCTCGAGGACGCGCTCACCTTCCACGCCTTCTCCAGCCAGTACATCGCGCACCTGCTCGAGGCACGTGCGCGATCCCTGACCCGCCCGGTGAGCCCGCTCTCCCTGACCTGCCGGCAGGACCTGCTCGAGCTCGAACTGCCCGAACCCGACCTCTCCATCTACGAGGTGCCCGACGATGAGCGACGATCACGATGATAATCAACATGACGACGGCCAGCTGCCCGCCGTCCCGCCACTCTCGCAGCAACTCACTCGCCTACAGCTGCCGTTCCTGCGCACCCACTACCACCAGCTCGCCCAACAGGCCGCCGAGCAGGACTGGGGCCACATCGAGTACCTGCAGCACCTGATCCAGGGCGAGATCGCCCGCCGCGAGGACAATAGCCTCGAGCGGCGCATCCGCCAAGCACGCTTCCCGCTGGTGAAAACCCTCGATCAGTTCCAGTGGAACTGGCCGAAGAAGATCAATCGTCCGCAGGTACAGAACCTCTTCCGCCTCGGGTTCATCCCGCAAAAGGGCAACGCGGTGCTGCTCGGGGGCGTCGGGCTCGGAAAAACTCACCTCTCCATCGCCCTCGGCCATACCGCCTGCATGCACGGCTACTCGGTGCTCTTCACCACCGCCGTCGATATCATCCAGACCCTCTCGGCCGCCGCCTCCATCGGCGCCGGCGCACTCAAGCGCTCCATGCAGCGCTACCTGAAACCCGCGCTTTTGATCTGCGACGAAGTCGGCTACCTACCGATCGACAAGCTCGGTGCGGACCTGCTCTTCCAGATCATCTCCGAGCGCTACGAGCGCGGCTCGCTCGTGGTGACCACCAATCGCGCCTTCAAGCGCTGGCCGGAAATCTTCAACCAGGACACCACGCTCACCTCAGCGCTCCTCGATCGCCTGCTCCATCACGCCGAGATCGTGCTCATCGAGGGCAAGTCCTTCCGCGCCAAGGATCACATCGAAATCTGATCCGCCGCTTCGCCCTCAGCGGGGGCGACGACTCAGCCCCTCTGCGCGACTCGACTTTCAAACCGCCAGAAATGACCGGTTTTCACGCCGCCCGTAACAG
>JBJKSR010000376.1:0-6759 GCA_046703965.1 Gammaproteobacteria bacterium
CGGTCGCCGCCAGGCACACCAGCCCCGGGTGGGCGGCCTCGATGACGTCGGCGCCGAGGCGGGCCTTGTTGATGATCACCACGTCGGCGCCCGCCATGCGCTCGGCGACCTGGTCCGGGGCGGTCACCGGCCAACTCGCGAATTCACCGACCACGCGGCGCAGCGGCTGCAGGTCGAGGTCGTCGCGATCGACGGTCGCCAGGTCGAGGAATACCGTGCGCGGGCCGGGGCTTGGGCGGGTGGGCATCTGCCGGATCGCCGTTCGGGTTCGCCACCCAGTGTAAGGCGTAGGCCCCCGGCAAGGCGGCATTCAGCCCTCGAGCAGCCGGTCCTCGGCCTTTCTTATGGCTTCCGGCGTGCCGTAGAGCACCAGCGTGTCGGTGGGCTGGAGCACCGTCTCGGGGCCCGGATCACGACCGACGATGCCGCCGCGTCGCAGCGCGGTGACCGCGACGCCGAGTTCGTCGAGCTGCAGGTCGCCCAGGCTGCGGCCCTGTGCCGGGGCGCCCGGTCCGAGCGTGACCGCGTCGAGCTGCTCGCGGAAGGCATGCGACTCGTCGAGCGGGGCGGCGCCGCCGCGACGGTAAACGTTGCGCATCAGCGAATAGCGCTGCGAGCGCACGTCGGTCACGCGGCGCAGGATGCGGCGCATCGGCACGCCCAGCACGGCGAGCAGGTGCGAGGCCACCATGAGGCTGGCTTCCAGGGTCTCGGGAATGATCTCGTCGGCCCCGGCCTGCAGCAGTTCGTCGAGGCGCGAATCGTCGGGTGTGCGAACGAGGATCGGCAGGTCCTGGCGCAGGCGGCGGACGCTGGCGATGATGACCAGTGCGGTGTCCACGCCGGAATAGGTCACGACCAGCGCCCGGGCCCGCGCGATCCCCGCCGCTTCCAGCACCGGGGTTTGGCGGGCGTCGCCGAAATAGACGGGGTCGCCGCCGGCATGCGCCTCGCGCACGCGCTTGGGATCGAGGTCGAGCGCCACGTAGGGGAAGCCTTCCTCGTCGAGGAAGCGCCCGAGGTTCTGACCCACCCGGCCGAAGCCGGCAAGGATGACGTGGCCTGCCACGTCACTTTCCTGTATCGCAAGTGCCGATGTGTCGACTGCCGGCTCCGGGCGCTCGTGGGGCGAAAGGCGCCGGGCGATGATCGCGTTGTAGCGCACAAGCAGCGGGCTGATCAGCATGCTAAGCACCAGGATGTTCAATGCGACTTGTGCCGTGGTGCCGCTCAGGTAACCGTGCGACAGGCCGAGCGTGAGCAGCGCGAGCCCGAATTCGCCACCCTGGCCGAGGACCAGCCCGGTGCGCAGCGCCGCGACCAGGGGTGCCTTGAGCAGGCGGCTCGCGCCGAGCACGATCAACGTCTTGAACACGATCAGCGCCAGCGTGCCCATGAGGATGATCGGGGCGTGATGCAGATACATGCGCGGGTTGGCGTACATGCCGACGGTGATGAAGAACAGCCCGAGCAGGATGTCGCGGAACGGCCGGATGTCGGCCTCGATCTGCGTGCGGTAGGCGCTCTCGGCGAGGATCGCGCCGGCGACAAAGGCGCCGAGGGCCAGCGATAGGCCGGTCGCCTGCGTCGCCCAGGCCGAGGCGAGCGCGATGAGCAGGGAGGTGAGCAGGAACAGCTCGCCGGAATGCCGGCCGGAGACTTCCTGCAGCAGCGGCCGCACCACCAGGCGCGCGGCGACGATCATGACGATCACCACGGCCACGCCCTTGCCCAGCACGGCGGCGAAGGTCAGGCCCGATGCGGCGAGGCTGCCATGGTTGCCGGCGAGCGCCGGGATCAGGATCAGCAGCGGGATGACGGCCAGGTCCTGGAACAGGAGCACCCCGATGGCCAGGCGGCCGTGGATCTGGCGCAACTCGAGCTGTTCGCCGAGTTGCTTGGCCACCAGCGCGGTCGAGGACATGGCAACCGCCCCGCCGAGCAGCACGGCGACCACCGGCCGCGTGCCGGCGAAGAAATACAGCGCGACGGCGGCGAGCACGAGGCTGACCACCACCTGCAGGCCGCCCAGCAGGAATACCTCGCGGCGCATCGCGATCAGGCGGTTGAGCGAGAACTCGAGTCCGATCGTGAACAGCAGGAAGACGATGCCGATCTCGCCGAGCGCCGAGGTGCCCGCGTTCTCCGGGACCCAGCCGAGTACGTGGGGGCCTACGCAGACGCCGGCCAACAGGTAGCCGAGTGCAGCCGGCATGCGCAGCCGCCTGACCAGCCAGACGGCGCCGACCGCTACGCCGAGCAGTATGATTACGCCGCCGAGGGAGCCGCTGTTCATGGTCCGCATGCCGCCACGCTGTCCACGGCCTTAGCTTATACTGTTGCCATGCAGATTCACGCAGCGAGGGGGGGCGGCGTTCGGCGCACGCGCACCTGGCCGACTCGATAATGCATTTCCCCCGACTCTTTGCACGGGCGCAGCCGCCCGAGGGCGATGCGCAGGACTCCGAGCGCCGCCGCCGCTGGGTGTTGTCCTTCCTGTCGCTCGGCGTGGTGTTCGGCGACATCGGTACCAGCCCGCTGTACGCGGTGCGCGAATCGCTTCTCTCGATAGGCCACGCCCCGACCAAGGCCGAGGTTCTGGGCGTGCTCTCGCTCGTGATCTGGGCGCTGATCCTGGTGATCTGCTTCAAGTACCAGACCTTCGTGCTGCGGGCCGACAACCGCGGCGACGGCGGCATCATTGCCCTGATGGCGCTGCTGCGCCACCGCAACCGCCCGGGGGCGGAGCGCCAGCCGGTCGGCAGTTCGCGGGCCTCGCGCAAACAATGGGTGGTGGCCGGGGCCTGGGTGGTGGTGCTCGGCACCTTCGGTGCGTCGCTGCTCTATGGCGACGGCATGATCACGCCGGCGATTACCGTGCTGTCCGCGGTGGAAGGCGTGCGCGTCAAGGCGCCGGGCCTGGGCGAGGCGGTCATTCCCATGACCTGCGTCATCCTGTTTCTGCTCTTCTGGTTCCAGCGCCGGGGGACGGCCGGCGTGGCGGCCTGGTTTGCACCGGTGATGGTGGTGTGGTTTACCGTCATCGCCGGGCTCGGGGTGTCGTCGTTTGTGCAGACGCCGTCGGTGCTCGCTGCTTTCAACCCGGCGCATGCCGTGGAATTCTTCATGCACCACAAGGGGCTCGGCTTCGTGGTGCTGGGCTCCGTGTTCCTGGTCGTCACCGGCGGCGAGGTGCTGTACGCGGACCTCGGCCATTTCGGTGCGCCGCCGGTACGCCGCGCGTGGTTCCTGCTGGTCTTCCCGGCCCTGCTGCTCAACTACCTGGGGCAGGGGGCGATGGTGCTGCGCCACCCGGACGTCGTGCGGGACCTCTTCTATTCCCTGGCGCCCACGTTCGCCGGCGGCTTTGCCGTGTGGATCCTGGTCGCGATCGCGACCATGGCGGCCGTGATCGCCTCCCAGGCGGCGATCTCCGGAGCGTTCTCGCTGATGGCGCAGGCCATCGGCCTCAACATCAGCCCCCGGGTACGGGTCGAACGCACCTCGCGCACCGAGCGCGGGCAGGTCTACATCCCCTCGCTCAACACGATCCTCATGATCGCCTGCATCCTGCTCGTGCTGACTTTCCGCAGCTCGAGCAACCTGGCAGGGGCATACGGGGTGGCGATCAGCACGGACATGCTCATCACCACGCTGCTGATGTACATCGTCATGCGCCGCCTCTGGCGCTGGCCCTGGTACAAGACGGCGCCGTTGATCGCCGTATTCCTGGCGATGGACATTCCGTTCTGGGGGGCCAACATGCTCAAGATTGCGCAGGGCGGCTGGGTTCCGCTGTTGGTCGCCTTCGTGGCCTTTACGATCATGCGGATCTGGACCAAGAACCGCGAGCGTTTGATCAAGACGCTGCGCGGGCGGACCGACGACCTCTCGGTTTTCCTCGACCGCCTCGGCCATAACATGCCGCACCGCGTGCCCGGCACGGGGGTGTTCCTCGCCGCTCCCGGACTGGGCGTGCCGCCGATGCTCAAGTACCACCTGCGCCACAACCAGGTGCTGCACGAGCAGGTTCTGCTGCTCTCGGTGATGACCTCGGACGAGCCGACGGTCAGGTCGCGGCGGCGGCTGGGCATCACGCCGCTGGGCTACGGCTTCTACCGGGTGGTCATGCACTTCGGTTTCAAGCAGGAGCAGAACGTGCTGATCGGGCTCAAGCTCGCGGCCGAACAGCGCCTGCTCGACATCGATCCGGATCGGATGACCTTCTATATCGGACGCGAGACCCTGGTGCCGGCGCCCTACGGCGGTCCGCTCTACAGCCTGCGCAGCTGGCTGGGTACCAACTGGCGCAAGTGGCGGCACTTGCCGGAACCCGAGCAGCTCAGCGTGCGCGAGGCCGGCATCCGCCAGGCCCTTTCCGAGCGCCTGTTTGTCCTGATGCACCGCAATGCGATGCGGGCCACGGACTTTTTCAAGATTCCGGACGACAGGACGGTCGAGTTCGGCCTGCGCGTGCGTACCACCGCCCTGACGCGCGAGGAAGAGCTCGCGCGCCAGCGCCAGCGGGCCGCCGCCCAGGAGGAAGCGACGGAGAATCAGTCGCCGTCGGAGTCCGTCGGCCGGGCTGCCTGACAGGATTCGGCCGAATGCCCGCGGTCCCGGGCACGGCCGCGCACGATTTTCACAACAGGAGGAGCACGATGCAATATCGCCGTCTGGGTCGGGCGGGCCTCAAGGTGTCCGCCCTGTCGTTCGGTTCGTGGGTCACCTTTTCCAACCAGGTGGACCGCAAGCAGGCCGAGACCATGTTGGCGCTGGCCTACGAGGCAGGCGTCAACTTCTTCGACAACGCGGAAGCCTATGCCCGCGGGAAGTCGGAAGAAGTGATGGGCGAGGCGCTCAAGCGCCTCGGCTTCGACCGCGATACCTGGTGCGTGTCGAGCAAGGTCTTCTTCGGGCACCTGAGCGACCCCGCACCCACCCAGCGGGGCCTCGCCCGCAAACACGTGATGGAAGCCTGCCACGCGGCACTGCGGCGCCTGCAGGTGGAATACCTCGATTTGTATTTCTGCCACCGCCCCGATCCCGAAACCCCGATCGAGGAAGTGGTGCGCACCATGAACACGCTCATCCGGCAGGGCAAGATCTTCTACTGGGGAACGTCGGAATGGAGCGCCGCCGAAATCGCGACGGCGTGGGCGTATGCCGAACGCCTGGGACTGGAGGGGCCCGCGATGGAGCAGCCCCAGTACAACCTGTTCCACCGCCGGCGGATGGAAGTCGAATACGCCCCCGTGTTCCGCGAATACGGCATCGGCACCACCATCTGGTCGCCCCTGGCCTCCGGCATCCTTAGCGGCAAGTACAGCGACGGCATTCCGGAGGACTCGCGCTTCAATGTCGAGGGTTACGAGTGGCTGCGCGACATGATCGAAAGCGAGCGCGGGCGCAAGCGGATTCAGGCGGCAGGCGAAATCGCGACGCTGGCGCGCCAGCTCGAGGCGACGCCGGCCCAACTCGCCTTGGCCTGGTGTCTGCGCAATCCGGATGTCTCGACAGTCATTCTCGGTGCTTCACGCGCCGATCAGCTCAAGGAAAACCTGGGGGCGATGTCGGTTTACGAACGCCTCGACGACAGTGTCGTCGCCCGCCTGGAGGAAATCACCGCGCCGGTCGCCGACTGACCCCGTGATCTCACGACGGAGAGCGGCGTTTTGCTCCGTGTGCTCCGTGAGCTCTGTGGCGGGCCTCCTAAATGCGGCGCCAGACGAGGCAGCGGTTGTTGGCGGGCATCGCGGCGTCCTCGACGAGCCGCAGGCCGGCGTCCCGCGCCAGCCCGTTCACGGCTTCGAAATCACGGATCCCCATGTGCGGGGCGGCGGCCCGGAGCGAGGCGTCGAAGGCGGCATTGGAGGGGCTGGTGAAGCCGCCGCCGTAGTTGAACGGCCCGTACACGGCCACGGCCGCTTCCGGCGCGAGCAGCGACGGCAGACCCGAAAACAGGCGCTGCACTTCCGTCCAGCTCATGATGTGCAGGGTGTTGGCGCTGAACAGGGCGTCGTAGCCGCCCGCCGGCCATGCGGCGTCGTTGACGTCGAAGGCGAGGGGCGAGGGTATGTTGGGCAGTCCGGCGCGTGCCAGACGCAACTGCAGGGCGGGGAGGTTCTCTTCGCGCTCCGAGGCCTGCCACGAGAGGTGCGGGAGCGCTGCGGCGAAGTGCTCCGCGTGCTGACCGGTGCCGCTACCGATTTCCAGCACCCTTTGGCAATCCGCAAAGTGGGTCTGCAGGACCTCGAGGATGGGCCCGCGGTTACGCTCGCAGGCGGGCGAGCAGGGCAGGGTGCCGGGTGCGTCTTCACTCATCGCGAGCGCCCGCGCAGTGCCCGTGGCATGTACCGGTAGCCGAGGATGCCCAGCACCAGTCCGCCCGTGAAGACCGCGGGCTGCCAGGCTCCGAGTGCGATGGCGGCGATTCCGGGTCCGGGGCAGAAACCTGCCAGGCCCCAGCCGATCCCGAAGATCGCCGCGCCGGCGAGCAGGCGGGCGTCGATGTCGCGGCGCGTGGGCACGTGGAAGTCGCCGCCGAGCAGCGGGCGCGGCCGGCGCAGGATGAAGCGGAAAGTGGCCAGGGTAACCAGTACGGCACCGCCGAGCACGAGCGCGAGGGTCGGGTCCCAGCGCCCGGCGAAGTCGAGGAACCCGATGATCTTCGCCGGGTCGGTCATCCGGGCCAGCGCCAGGCCGAAGCCGAAGAGCAGGCCGGCGAGCAGGCTGGCCGCGCTCTTCACGGTCCCACCC
>JBJKSR010000377.1:0-3887 GCA_046703965.1 Gammaproteobacteria bacterium
GGTCTCAGACCCGTCCCCAAGCATCCCCGAGCATCCGATTAGAGGGGCCGGCTGCTGCGGATCGAGCGGCGCAAGCTATCGACCTCAGATCTGGTTTGCGCTCGATTGACATGTTCGACCCAGGCGGCGGTTCGCAGTTCTGGCAACGGGTGGAGTGCGACGGCAGTGGAGCCATTGCAACGTTGCCATAGACCGGACCAACGCCAGTCTTCAGCGCGGGATGTCAGCTGAGCGCGGAGCGGATTGCGTTCCACGTAGCGGCAGACGACGAGCAGCTGCTGTGTGCTGCGGATCGGGATGGATTTGAACCGTCCCTGGTACAAGGGCCCCGTGCCAGTGGATCCCCTTGCCGCATGCCACCGGCGTGCATGTGTAAGTGTTAGCCAATGAAGGGCTTTCGAGAGTGCATCGCGCCTCTCCGGCCAGACCACGAGGTGCCAGTGGTTGGGCATGAGACAGTAGGTGATCAGTCGGACAGGATAGCGCCGCCCGGCGCTGGCCAGCAGTCGTTGGAAGGACAGGTAGTCGTCCGCGTCGCCAAACAACAGGTCACGGCGGACGGCTCGGTTGATCACGTGGTACGGAACATCGGCGAGTGGCGACCGGGCTCGTCTTGGCATGTCGCCATCGTAGGCAAGTCCGTTGCCGGCTGAGATGGCAGGGGGACGGCGACTGCGGGGACGGGTCTGAGACCCGTCCCCAACCGGTCCCAACCGGTTCCGTCAGACGGTTCTGAGCGTGAGCAGGGCGACCTCGGGCGGGCAGTTGAGGCGGATGGGCACGTAGACCGTGCCGACGCCGCGGCTGACGAACAGGGTGGTTGGCCCCTGGCGCGCGGGGCCGGCGAGGACGGGGAACTTGCGCGCGGCGAGCGCGCCGACCACCGGCAGCACGATCTGGCCGCCGTGCGTATGGCCCGAGAGGATGAGCGGCACGCCGAGCGCGGCGGCTTCGGGCAGGCGTCGCGGATCGTGCGCGAGCAGGATGACCGGAGCCGAGGCTCCCCGGACCACCGCGTGGATGGCGGCCGGGGTGCGGGTCCAGAAGCGGATGCCGGCCAGTTCGATCGCCTCGCCCCGGATGGTGAGGTGCGTGCGGGCATCCTTCAGCACGGCGAAGCCGAGCCGCTCGAGTGCGGTCGGCATGGCGCGATCATCGTCGTGGTTGCCGAGGACCGCGAAGACGCCGTGCGGCGCGGTGAGCGACCTGAGCGCGTCGGCGGCCGGCTGCACGTACGCGAGGTTCCGCCAGGTGAAGTAGTCCCCGCCGAGCACGGTCAGATCGGGATCGTGCTAATTGGCGAGGGCGGCCGCCTCGGCCACCTGCCGGTGCGAGACGGTCTCGCTGCGGTGCAGATCGGTGACGAGGGCGATGCGCAGCCCGTCCAGCCCCGGCGGCAACCCGTGGACGGGCAGCGTCGTCCGGGTCACCTGGAGATCGTGGCGCGCGTACCCGTAGCCGTAGGCGATCGTGCCGGTGCCGAGCCCGACGCCCCCGGCGACGAGCGACTTGAGCGCGGTCCGGCGGGTCATCTGCATGGATGGTTGTATAGTAACAGTTTCCCCGGGCGGACCGAGCCCGTGGTTGGGGGCGCCGTCCGGCGGCGCGCCGCCGGAGGCACCGGGAGTTGATGGGGTCCGATATCTACGCCGAGCTCGACTGGCGCGGCATGGTCTACGCCGCCACCGACGGTGCGCGCGATCTGCTCGCGCGGGAGTCGGTGACGTGCTACATCGGCTTCGACCCGACCGCGTCCAGCCTGCACGTCGGATCGCTGCTGCCGGTGATGGCGCTCGCCCGTCTGCAACGGGCGGGGCACCGGCCGATCGCGATCGTGGGGGGCGGGACGGGCCTCATTGGCGATCCGAGCGGCAAGACGCAGGAGCGGACGCTGCTCACGATGGACCAGGTCGAGGCGAACCTGCGCGGCATCCGGGCGCAGCTCGAGCGGTTCCTGGACTTCGAGTCGGCCACGGCGCCGGCCCGGATCGTGAACAACGCCGACTGGCTGGTCGGCCTCGACCTGATGGTGTTCCTGCGGGACATCGGCAAGCACTTCACGGTGAACTACATGCTCGCCAAGGAATCGGTGAAGCGCCGGCTGCAGCAGGAGGAGGGCATCTCCTTCACGGAGTTCAGCTACCTGCTGCTGCAGGCCTACGATTTCCTGATGCTGCACGACCGATACGGGTGCACGTTGCAGCTGGGTGGCAGCGATCAGTGGGGCAACATCACGGCCGGCTGTGACCTGATTCGCAAACTCCGGGGCGCGCGCGCGCACGGGCTGGTGATGCCGCTCGTCACGACGGCGTCCGGGGTGAAGTTCGGGAAGACGGAAGCCGGCGCGGTCTGGCTGGATCCGCAGCGCACGTCGCCGTTCCGTTTCTATCAGTTCTGGCTCAACACGGACGACCGCGATGCCGTGGCGTACCTGAAGTACTTCACCTTTCTGGACGAGGCGACGGTTCGCGAGCTGGAAGCGGCGCGCGACCGGGCGCCGGGCGCGCGCGAGGCGCAGCGGACGCTGGCGCGGGAAGTGACGCGGCTCGTGCATGGCGGGGAGGCCGTGCAACGGGCCGAGCATGCCTCCGGATTGCTGTTCGGTGAGGGGATCGCGGAGCTGGGGGCCGATGAGGTGCTGTCGGTCTTCGACGATGTGCCGTCGACGGAGCTGCCGGCGACGCAGTTCGCCGGGGAGGGGATCGGGCTGGCGGAGCTGCTGGTGCAGACCGGCCTGGCGAGCTCGCGCGGCGAGGCGATGCGGCTGATTCGCGGCGGCGGCGTCTACGTCAACAACCGGCGGGTGACGGCCGATCGGGGGCGGCTGACGCTGGCGGAGAGCGTCGACGGGCGGTTGTTCGTGTTGCGGAAGGGGCAGCGGCATCAGCATCTGGTCAAGGTAGCCCGCGGCGACGGGGCGTCCGGTCCCGTGCCGGCTTGACAGCGGCCTCTGGCCCGCATATATTCATCGACGAGACAGTGAACCCCGCCGAGGGCGACCGCGCCTCCGAGGTAATGGGTCGGGCGTGAGGTCGCCGGGTGACGAGGCGGATGATTTGCACCCGCTCCACTGGGAGCAAATTTTTTAGACTCGACCCCGCCCGCTTCGCTGAAGAGGGGAAGAAGGGGTTGACGTGAGGGGCTGGTTTTAGTAACCTCAGAAGGTTCCCCTAAAGAACGTCACAGACGTTTAGCGGGGGCTCGGCGCCGGGGCGCCGGGTGGACGTGCCGGTTCTTTGAAAACTAGATAGTGCGTGCAAGCACACAAGCTTCGACGAAGTCGAGCAGCGAGAGCTGCGAGGCGGAGTCGAACAGCCCGTCGAGTTTCAGCGGTGGGCGCTGGGAGCCTGCTCCCGGTGAACCCGCCAAACTCAACGCAGAGAACAACGCAGAGCCAATCGGCCTCGCGTTAACGAGTTGTCCCGGCGCAAGTCGTCCGGCGCGTGAGAGCGCGTCGTGGGGGCGAGCAATGGGCGATCGCTTTAACATGAGAGTTTGATCCTGGCTCAGAATCAACGCTGGCGGCGTGCCTAACACATGCAAGTCGAACGCGAAAGCGGCTTCGGCCGTAAGTAGAGTGGCAAACGGGTGAGTAACGCGTGGGTGACCTGCCTTCGAGCGGGGGATAACGTCCCGAAAGGGGCGCTAATACCGCATGACATTCCGCCTTTGAAGAGGCGGTAATCAAAGCCGGGGACCGCAAGGCCTGGCACTCGAAGAGGGGCCCGCGTCCGATTAGCTAGTTGGTGGGGTAACGGCTCACCAAGGCGACGATCGGTAGCCGGCCTGAGAGGGCGGACGGCCACACTGGGACTGAGACACGGCCCAGACTCCTACGGGAGGCAGCAGTGGGGAATTGTTCGCAATGGGCGCAAGCCTGACGACGC
>JBJKSR010000378.1:0-2735 GCA_046703965.1 Gammaproteobacteria bacterium
CGACAGGGCGCCCTCGGAACCCGGTACGGTCGGCACGCCCGCTTCGCGCATGGCCTGCTTGGCGGAGACCTTGTCGCCCATCAGGCGGATGGTTTCCGGTCGCGGGCCAATGAAGGTGAAACCGCTCTGCTCGACGCGCTCCGCGAAATCCGCGTTCTCGGACAGGAACCCGTAGCCGGGGTGAATCGCCTCGGCATCGGTCACCTCCGCCACCGAGATGAGCGCCGGAATGTCGAGATAGCTCTTTGCGGCGGCAGGCGGGCCGATGCACACCGCCTCGTCGGCGAGGAGCACGTGCTTCAGGTCGCGGTCGGCGGTGGAATAGGCCGCCACCGTATGTACGCCCAGCTCCCGGCAGGCACGCAGCACCCTCAGTGCAATCTCGCCGCGGTTAGCGATCAGGATCTTGTCAAACATGAACCGCCCCTTATCCGAGCAGAATCAGGGTCTGGCCGAATTCGACCGGATCGCCGTTTTCCACCTCGATGGCCTTGACCGTGCCGCCGCGGTCGGCAGTGATCTGGTTCATCATCTTCATTGCTTCGATGATGCACAGGACGTCGCCTTCCTTCACGCTCTGCCCTACCTCCACGAACGGGCTGGCGTCCGGGGCCGGCGAGCGATAGAAGGTACCGACCATCGGCGCGGTGATGGCATGCCCGCTCTGGGCCTGGGACGCCTCGCTCTCCGTTGGCGCGGCGGGCTCCGGCGCCGCGGGCGCCAGCGGCATCGGCATCGCCTGCTGCAAGGGGGGTGCGGCATACGTAGTGCCCTGGCGGGAAATACGGACGGATTCCTCGCCTTCGGTGATCTCGATCTCCGTCATGCCCGAGCTTTCGAGCAATTCAATCAGTTTCTTGATCTTGCGGATGTCCATGGTGACCCTCCCGGGTGGAGTGGCTGCTTGCCAGGTAAATCAGGAGACGCGGGCGAGCATGGCGGCAACTGCGAGGTCGTAGCCGCGGCTGCCGCAGCCCACGATCACGCCCGCCGCGCCGGCCGCGAGCAACAACTCGCAGCGACGACCGCCTCGCGCAAAAACGTTGCTGATATGCACTTCGATGTAGGGCACTTCGGCATAAGCCAGTGCGTCTGCCAGGGCCAGGCTGGTGTGCCCCCAGGCGCCGGGATTGATCACGATGCCGTCCACCCGGCCACGCGCCTGGTGGATGCGCTCCAGCATCGCGTGCTCGGCGTTGGTCTGGAACGCGTCGAAACGGTGGCCGGCGGCCTTGACCTGCGTGGTCAACCGGTCTGTAATAGCCGCCAGGGTGTCGCGCCCGTAGACCTCGGGCTCGCGTTCGCCGAGGCGGTCCAGGTTCGGGCCGTTGAGCAAAAGGATGCTAGCCATTCAGATCAATCTTGCGGCGTTCTGTTTCGAACTTGCGAGAAAGACCAGCTATTTTGCAGCAAACGAGGCCGTCTGGCAAGTACGGGGCCTCAGCCGCCCTGCCTGGCCTTCTCCACATGCGCCAGGAACGGCTTGACGTTTTCGTAGCCTATCACCGTGCCGCCCCGGATGCGCCGGCCGTGCGCGTCGTAGAAAATGTAGGCGGGCGGCCCATAAAGGCCGAAATGCTTGAGCAGTGCACGGCTGTCCGCCGTATCCCGCGTCACGTCGGCCTTGAGCAGACGGAAGGAGCCAAGGGCCGCACGCACCCGGGGGTTGCGCAGCGTCGTGTGTTCCATCTCCAGGCAGGCCGTGCACCAGTCCGCATAGAAGTCGACCATGACCGGCTGCCCCGCCTGCGCCGCCGCGCCGATCGCCATCTCCAGTCCGTCGACCGAACTCACGCCCTGGTAGTTCAGGCCGGATGTTTCAGCCGGCGCCTTGCCGGTCGACACCCCGGCCAGCGGCGCCAGGGGGCGCAGCGGATCCTGTCCCCCCGCCGCGCCGCCGACCACCAGGGCCAGTGACCAGACCAGCACCGCCACGGCCATCGCCCGCCCGAGGCGCGCCGCCGAACCGGCGCCTTCGGCAAGGCGCTCGAACAGCCCCAGGAAGACGGCCGCCACGAGGCCGACCAGCCCGTAAAGGACCAGGGTCAGGGCGGCGGGGATCACTCGCGAAAGCAGCCACACCGCATAGGCCAGCATGACCACGCCGAGCAGGCGCTGGATCGCATTCATCCAGCTTCCGGCGCGGGGCAGGAACCGCCCTGCCAGCGTGCCGTAAACCACCAGCGGGGCGCCCATCCCTAGCGAAAGCGCAAACAGGGCAATGCCGCCGCGGGCCGGCTCGCCGGCCTGGCCGATCACGATCAGCGCCCCCGCCAGCGGAGCGGCCACGCAGGGGCTCACGATAAGCGCGGACAGCGCACCCATGAAGAACACCCCGATCAAGGTTCCACCCCGCTGGCGGCCGGACACCCCGGCGATACGGTTGGTCAGCCCCGCGGGGGGGCGCAGCTCGTAGAAGCCGAACAGCGCGCCGGCGAGAAGAACGAAGATCGCGGCGAACAGCGCGATGATCCACGGCGCCTGGAACAGCGCCTGCAGGCCGGTGCCGGCGAACCCCGCGGCCACTCCCAGCGCGGTATAGACCAGTGCCATGGACAGCACGTAAACGACGGACAGCGCCACGCCGCGGCGGGTGGAAATGCGCTCGCTCTCCCCGCCGATGATGCCCGCGAGGATCGGCACCATCGGCAGAACGCAGGGCGTGAACGCGAGCAGTACGCCGAGGCCGAAGAACACCAGCACGAACCAGACCGGGTTGCTGTGCTGGATCAGGC
>JBJKSR010000379.1:0-2512 GCA_046703965.1 Gammaproteobacteria bacterium
AGCGACGCTTTGTCGCGTCCCATGCGCGTGCTCTTGCCGCCCGCCAGCACAAAACCCTTGATCGTCATCCGCAATCCGCCAGTGTATTTCACCCGCGGCGGCTGCGTGGACGGTTTTCGGGCCGGGATCGGCGCGGAGTCTTACGGTCCGCAAGGGATCAGTACAGCGTCAGCGTGCCGTTAATGGAATTGCCGATAACCACCCACGACAGGGTGTTGCCGACGGGACGAATGGCCCAGAAATCGAAATCGGCAAACGTCCGGTCGCCCGCCGCATTGAGCGTCGTCGGGCCGGTCAGTCCCGTGTAGGAATCGGCCGTCTCGACAAATTCCTTTTTGAGAAGGTGAAAGTCCCTGCCTCCGCGGGACTCTTGCAAGGCCCGGTAGGCGACAAACAGGGCGTCGTAGGTCGCCAGGGCAAATGCGTCGGGAGTGATGCCGGTCTCCTGCTCGATTTCCGTGGCGACAGGCTGCCAGGTGCTTTTTGTGTTTGGATCGAGACCGAAAGTTGGGTTGGGGAATCCCGCATGGATCGCGAAGTTGGCCGCGACTGGATTGGAGAGCAATGGGTAACTGTTGGCGATTCCGTCGCTGCCGTACCAGGGGGTGTTGTATAGCACCGAATTTGTATTGATCGCGTCGAAGATGTCAGTAACCTCATCGAAACCGGCCAGGTAGACCGCGACCGGGAGCGAGCTGGCGCTTGAGACCTGGGAACTGACGGCGCTCAGCGCGGCCGTGAAGTCGGTGGTGCTCGGCGCGTAGTTAAAACCGGCGGTGACGGTGCCGCCCATCTTGGTGAAGTCGGCGGTTACGGAATCGTGCAAACCGTTGTTGCCGGCGTCATTTCGCCACAGGGGCACAATCGTGCGTATGCCGTCGTGCCACATCAAGCCAACGATGGCCTGGGCCTCGAGCGTATCGTCGGGGCAAAAGCGAAATACGTTATCCCCGGCAATCGCGAGCGACGATGCGGTGCTGGACTGGCTGATCACCAGCATGTTGTGGGTGTCGGCGTAGGGTCTGATCACCTGCACCTCGGCGCTGGACTGCGGTCCGATGACGACCCTCACGCCCTCGTGGTGCAACTCCTTCAAATCTTCGAGCGCCAGCGCCGGGATGAGCTGGGTGTCGCGGACGAGCAACTGAACGTGGTAGTCGTCATGATCGGCGTCCGATTGTGCGTTGATCTTTGCCGCCGCGATATCCAGCGCCGCCACGGTGTTTTTGCCGAGCGTGGACCATGTTCCGGTCAGTGAAACGAGCACGCCAATGCGCAGGTTTTCCCGGTTATGAACATTTTGTGCGGCGGCCTTGCCGCAAACGAGCAGAAATACGACGAGAAAACTCGCGCCGAAACGGGCGAGGGCGCGCGCATGACGACGGACCGGCGGCTGAGTCGATGGGGCTGTGTTGAAAGAAGAGCGTGGTACTGCAACCGACATGGTCGGACCCTCCGTGTTTGATGGCCGGGAATCCGCATTGGAAATCCTCCGCCGGCACAACCGGGAAGATACGATACCGCGTTCCCGAAAGCAAACGCGCCGCTTGGCCCGCAACGTGACGGTGGTACTGGACCCTCAGCGCCGCAAGCGGACCCGGCGCGCGAGGCGCGCGAACTGCTCGGCTTGATTGACGCTGGCGAAGGTCGTGACATACGGGCGCGCCGCGCGCATGCCCACGGCCGTCGGCTCATAGCCGGGCGTCTCGATCAGGGGATTCAGCCAGACGACGGCGGCCGAGCGGCGGCGCAGCGCGCGCATGGCTTCTCGCAGCGGTTCGGGCTCGCCGATATAGAGCCCGTCGCTCACGATGATGACGACGGTGTCGCGCCCAACGGTTCGCTCACCGTAACGACGCAGGAATTCATCGAGGCTTTGTCCGATGTGCGTGCCTCCGGCCCAGGCGTGCCGGAGGTGTTCGAGGCGCCGCGTCTCTCCCGCCGCGGCGCGCCGCACCTCGCCGGTCACTTTTTCGAGAGCGGTCGAAAACGTAAAAACCTCCACGCGCGTCGTCGCGCCGGCCAGCGCGGTGGCGATCTCGAGCGCCCTTTGTGCACTGGGCCCCATGGAGCGGCTGCCGTCGATCAGGAGCACGAATCGCGGCGCGCGCCGATGCCGCCGCAGCCATCGCGGCGTAAGGGGTTCGCCGCCCGTCTGCAGGCTCGCCCGCAAGGTTCGCCGAAGATCGAATCGCGGCCCGCTATCGGCCGACCGCCAACGCCGGGAGAGCCCCACATGGAGATGCCGCACGAAGCGTCGTGCCGCGTCGCGCCAGTCGGCCGCGGCACGGCCCAGTTCCGGCGGCTCGCCAATGGCTACGAGATGGCAGTAGCAGGCGCGGGCGACGATCATGGCTGCGGCTGCGGGCTGGGCGGGCGAGACCGGAACGAAAGTCGCGCCGGCGCTATCGTTTCCTTCCGTTTCCTCGGTTTGATCTGCCGCGCCGCGTGGTCGGAGTTCGGCTCCTTCTTCCTGGTCCACTGCTTCGGAGCCCATTTCCCGGCGCAGGGG
>JBJKSR010000380.1:0-3772 GCA_046703965.1 Gammaproteobacteria bacterium
GATGAATGGTTATCACCTGATAAGAATCACTGCCGGCACCGCTGATACGGAACGGCAGGCAGTTTACGGCTACAAGCACAACTCCGGTTATTCCCCAACTCGTTGCTCGCAGCGCCGGTGGAAAAAAGGTCACGCTGGTCCTTGGGCAAAAATCCCCTGTTCCGCGAGCAACGACAAACCTTATAGACGAGGCCGACGAAGAGTCGACTTCGGGATGGTCGGTGAATGGACTGAATTGACCGAGTGTCATCGTTGGGCTGTACGGCTTGGTCCCTTGGAGGGTGGGTGGCGGTCGGTGGGCTATAGGCGGCAGAAGGCCAGGTCAAAGTCGATGTCGCGACGCTGGACTTCGTCCCGGGCGTCGACACCGTTCCAATAATGAAACTGGATGGTGACCCGGTGCTTGCCGCCGCTCACCATGGGATACAGCCGTGTATGCGTGGGCAGGTTGATCCGCAGCAGCACGGGCGGGTTTTCGCTGGGCGGCTGGTATTCGTAGATCCCGCCGGCCGCGGTGACAGACTGCGATTCGGTTGCCTCCCGGATGTGTTTGAGGAGCAGCGTGAGCGCTCCGGCGACGGGCACGAATTCCTCGTACCAGTGCTTCAGGTCGCGGGCGCGTTCTGCTTCGGGCTGCATAAGCCAGAAATGCAAGCTGGGCAGGTCGAAGGAGCACGTGCCGCCGGGGATGCTGCTGCGGCTGCGGATCGCTGCGATGAAGTCGTTGTTCTTCAGGCGTCGGCCCACACGCTCAGGCAACGATTCGATGTTGTGCTGTTCGCGTTCCAACGCCGACAGTGCGCCGCTGAGCCGTGCGTTGTCGATTCCCGCTTGGTCCTGCAGGCTGCCGAGCACGATTCGCTGACGTTCGAGTTCGGACAGGATCTCGCGCTTGAGTTCCCCGCGCTCGCTCAGCGCGGCCAGCTCGAGCAGCATCGTCAACGCTGCCCGCGAAAACTCGGGCTGCGGATGCTGTACCAGCGTGTGTGCCGAAGCCAGCACGCTTTCCAGCCTCAGGAAGCTGCGCATCCGCTCGGTCATCGGGTGCTCGAAGGTGACCAGGGCGGAGCGGGGTCGAGGGGCGGGCTGATCGTTCATAGGCGTCGATTGTAGCAATCCACGCCCCGCGCCGGGGAGTCAGGCGCGGGCCCGTGTCAAGTACGCCTGATGGAGCTGTTGCACGGCGGCCGTGAGTTCGTCCGGCGAACCTTCGTTCACGATAACGTCGTCGGCCAGAGCCAGGTAATCGGTGCGGGGACTCTGTGCCTCGAGCGCCGCGCGGGCCGAGGTTTCCGTCTCGCCATCGCGCGCCATCAGCCGGCGTACCCGGGTCTCGTCGCCGCAGTCCACGACCAGCACGCGGTCGAGCTCCGTGGCGAGATCGCGGCCGATCAGCAGCGGAATCTCCACGATCACGTAGGGCGTTCCGGCGCCCGCCAACCGCTCCCGCAGCAGGGCCCGGATGCGGGGGTGCGTGATCGTTTCCAGTGCTTCGCGTTCCCCGGCATTTCCGAAGATGCGGCGCCGCAAGGCACGCCGGTCGAGTGAACCCTCTTCGTTGAGCACCGAGTCGCCGAAGGTGCGCACCACCTCCGCGAGGCCCTCGCTGCCGGGGGCGAGGACTTCGCGGGCGAGATCGTCGGTGTCGATGACCGTGACGCCGAGGTCGGCGAAGCGGCGGGCGGCTTCGGATTTGCCGCTGGCGATGCCGCCGGTAAGGCCGATCACGAGCATAGGAGTCTCCCTCGCCCTAATTCCTGGCACATTCAGAGTCTCTCACAGGCGTCCGCTCTGCGTTGCAGCGCTTGCCAAGGGCACCGGTCATTGCCGGCACGCCGCGCCTTGCATCGGACCTGCAGCGGCTCGCTGAAAGCGCCGGGAGTCAGGGCGGGGGACACTACTGCCGGATCGGGGTGACCCAATGGAGGTAGGCGTGAACGATGGCCGGTCCTTCGAACAGCGCCAGTACGCCGGCGGCCGCGAGGAAGGGGCCGAATGGAATCGGGTGCTCGCGCCCACGGCGGCTGAAGAGCAGCCAGGCGCCGCCGACGACGGCGCCTATCGCGGCCGCGGCCATGACGATCAGCAGCAGCATGTGCCACCCGGTCCACGCACCGAGGCAGGCCAGGAGCTTGAAATCGCCGCGTCCCATGCCCTCCTTGCCGGTCAGCAGCCGGAATGCATAGAACACCAACCACAGGACCGCATAACCGGCTACGGCTCCGATGAGCGCCTGCTTGAGCGGGACATAGGTGTCCCAGGCGTTGAACAGCAGGCCCAGCCAGAGCAGCGGCAGGGTAAGCACGTCGGGGAGGAGGTAATGTTCGATGTCGATGGCGGAGGCGGCGATCAGCGTCCAGGTGAAAACCAGGGCGCCCGCACCGGCCGCGGTGGCGCCAAAGCGCCAGATCACGGCGACCGAGAGGAGTCCGGTAATTAGTTCGAGCGCGGGGTAGCGCAGGCTGATCCGCGCCTTGCAGCCGGCGCATCGCCCGCCGAGCGCCAGGTAGCTGACCAGCGGGATGTTCTCCCAGGGCCGGATCTTGCGCCCGCAGGACGGGCAGGCGGAAGCGGGGACGACGAGGTTGTAACGCGCGTCCGATTCCGGCAGCGGGCTGCCCACGTACTCCGCGCACTCCTCGCGCCAGTGGCGCTCCAGCATGCGGGGAAGGCGGTGGACGACGACGTTGAGGAAGCTGCCGACGACCAGCCCGAAGACACCGGCGACGACCAGCAGGACCGGTCCGCTCAGCACGGGCCGTACTCACGGATCGCGAGCCCCGGAGCGGGGCAGCCTATCGCCGCCGTCCTGGACGCTTCATCGTTCACCTGGGCGAAGCGCCGGGATCAGACGACGTTGCCGAGGTTGAAAATCGGCAGGTACATGGCGATGACCAGCGCGCCGACGACCACGCCGAGTACCACCATGATCATGGGCTCCAGCAACTGGCTGAGGCCGTCGACCAGGGTGTCGACCTCGATTTCGTAGAACTCCGCGATCTTGGACGCCATCTTGTCAATTTCGCCGGATTCCTCGCCGATGCCGATCATCTGGGTGACGACACCGGGGAACACGTCGGTTTCGTCCATCGCCCGCGCTATGCGTTGCCCGCTGGATACCTGATGGCTCACCCGCAGCACCGCGTCCTGGTAGATGACGTTGCCGGTGGCGTTGGCGACGGTCACCAGGCCTTCCACCATGGGAACGCCGGCGGCCTGCACGATGCTCAACGTGCGCGCGAAGCGGGCTATCGCCGATTTTTTCATGATCATGCCGATGACCGGTATTTTCAGGAGCATGCGGTCCTGGAAGCGGTGGAAGTTGGGCGAGCGCCGGCGTCCCGAGACGAGGCCGACGACAATGCCGATGAATATCAGAAGATAGAGCCAGCCGATATGAGTGATCGAGTCGGACAGGGCGATGACCCAGCGCGTGAACGCCGGCAGGGTGGCCCCGAAGTCGCCATAGAAGCCCTTGAATTTCGGAATTACGAAGACCATGAGGATGGCTGTCACGACGATGGCCGCCGCGACCACCGCCGCCGGATACATCAAGGCCTTCTTCACCTTGCGCTTGAGTTCCTCGGTCTTTTCCTTGTACGTCGCGACGCGGTGCAGCAGATCTTCGAGTTTACCGGATTGCTCGCCCGTGGCGACAAGGCTGACGTAGAGTTCGTCGAAGTACTTGGGGTACTTGGCCAGCGCCGCCGAAAGCGAGGTGCCGGCCTCGATGTCGGCGCCGATGCCGAGCATCAGCGAGCGCATCCTGGGG
>JBJKSR010000381.1:0-12078 GCA_046703965.1 Gammaproteobacteria bacterium
GTTCTGCGCAAGCAGCGCGGCGCATGAACCGGATCCCCGGGACCCCGGATCGGGACTCGGCAAGGCGGGACCAACCACAGGGCACACGGAGACCACCGGGATGGCGCGGGCCATGCGCGCCGGCGCCCATTCATGTCGGTAGACAGGTCGTTGAATAAGGACGATACATACGGCGAAGCGTAAAAATTGACCTGCTCGGTGCGCTCCGTGATCTCTGTGGTCGCCTTTCCTGTTTTCGCGGTCGCGGCAACCCGGGGCTTTATTCTATTCAGCTGACTTTCCCCGAGGTTCCATCGATGTCCAGCACCCCGAAGATCATCTACACGCTCACCGACGAGGCACCATTCCTGGCCACGCAGTCGTTGCTGCCGATCATCGATGCATTCACCGACACCGCGGGCGTGGCACTGGAAACGCGCGATATTTCACTGGCCGGGCGCATCCTGGCGCAGTTTCCGGACGTGCTGGGCGAGGAGCAGCGGGTATCCGACGACCTGGCCGAGCTGGGCGAACTGGTGGAGCAACCGGAGGCCAATGTCATCAAGCTGCCCAATATCAGTGCGTCGGTACCGCAGATCAAGGCGGCGGTGAAGGAGCTTCAGGAACAGGGTTACCCGCTGCCAAACTACCCGGACGAGCCGAAGACGGACGAGGAAAAGGCCGTCCGTGCGCGCTACGACAAGGCCAAGGGGAGCGCGGTCAACCCGGTGCTGCGCCAGGGCAATTCCGACCGCCGGGCGCCAAAGTCCGTCAAGGCCTATGCGCGCAAGCACCCGCACCGCATGGGGGCCTGGAGCAAGGATTCGAAGACCCACGTTTCGCACATGGACGACGGCGACTTCTACGGCAGCGAAGAATCGGCCACGCTGGAAAAGGCCGGCAGCCTGAAGATTACCCTGCACGGCTCCGACGGCGGCGCGACGGTGCTCAGGGAATCGGTGCCGGTGCTGGAAGGCGAGATCGTCGACGCCGCGGTGATGAGCCGCAGGAAGCTGGCCGATTTCATCGACGCGCAGATCGCCGACGCTCGCGACAAAGGCGTGCTGTTCTCCGTGCACCTGAAGGCGACGATGATGAAGGTCTCCGATCCGATCATCTTCGGCGTCGTGGTGAGCGAGTTCTATAAGACGGTGCTGGAAAAGCACGCCGCTGCGCTCGCTGAGTCCGGGTTCAGTGCCAATTACGGCATCGGCGACCTGTACGCGCGTATCGAGTCCCTGCCCGCCGGGCAGCGGGACGCGATCAAGTCCGGCATCGACGCCCTGTACGCCGAGCGTCCGAAGTTGGCCATGGTCAACTCCGACAAAGGCATCACCAACCTGCACGTTCCGAGCGACGTGATCGTAGATGCCTCGATGCCGGCCATGATCCGCGACTCCGGCAAGATGTGGAACGCCGAGGGAGAGCGCCAGGACGCCAAGGCGGTCATCCCCGACCGGTGTTACGCGGGCATCTATCAGGCGATGATCGAGGACTGCAAAGCGCACGGTGCGTTCGATCCGTCGACCATGGGCAGCGTGCCCAATGTCGGCCTGATGGCGCAGAAGGCCGAGGAGTACGGCTCGCATGACAAGACGTTCCAGATCCCGGCCGACGGCACCGTCAAGGTGACCGACGCGGATGGCCGGGTGATTTTCCAGCAGGCGGTCGAGGCCGGCGATATCTGGCGCATGTGCCAGGTCAAGGATGCGGCGGTGCGCGACTGGGTCAAGCTGGCCGTGACCCGCGCCCGCGACAGCGAAACCCCGGCCGTGTTCTGGCTGGATCCGAAGCGTGCTCATGATGCGCAACTGATCGCGAGGGTCGAGCGATACCTGGAGGACCACGATACCGGCGGCCTGGACATCGGCATCATGGCGCCGGTGGAGGCCATGAAGCATTCGCTGGAACGCATCCGGGCCGGCAAGGACACCATCTCGGTGACCGGCAACGTGTTGCGCGACTACCTTACGGACCTGTTCCCGATCATGGAGCTGGGCACCAGCGCCAAGATGCTGTCGATCGTGCCGCTGATGGCCGGCGGCGGCCTGTTCGAAACCGGTGCCGGCGGTTCCGCGCCCAAGCATGTGCAGCAATTCGTCGCCGAAAACCACCTGCGTTGGGATTCTCTGGGCGAGTTCCTGGCCCTGGCCGCCTCGCTCGAGCACCTGGGCAAGACCTACGGCAATGCCCGCGCGAAGTTGCTGGCCGAGGCGCTGGACAAAGCCAACGCCCAGTTCCTGGACGCCAACAAGTCCCCCTCGCGCAAGGTCGGCGAACTGGACAACCGCGGCAGCCATTTCTACCTGGCGCTTTATTGGGCGCAAGCCCTGGCCAGCCAGGACGACGACGCCGACATGAAGGCCGTGTTCGGCGAGCTGGCGAACCTGCTGGCCGACAACGAGGAGAAGATTGTCGACGAACTCAACGCGGTGCAGGGCAAGGCGGTCGACATGCACGGCTACTATCATGCCGACCTGCAGCGTGTCCGTGAGGCGATGCGTCCCAGCGCCACCTTCAATGCGGCGCTGGCGTCGCTGGGGTGAATCCGGTTCGTCCCGGGTCGCCGGGGCGGCGAGATGCATTGCTGCGGAGGCCAATTGGAAGCCGGGGGCAAACGACCGGATGCGCCACGATCGTGACCTGCGGCATCTTCGGCTTCAAGGCCTTCGGAGACCCGATTTCGCGGGTCCGCTGACCGGCATTCCCCAGGGCTGGCGAAGAGAATCCGACGTGTGGTAGATTACAGAAATGTAATCTACCAACCAGGGGATGTCTTCATCATGGGGAACCGACCGGGTCGGAAAACACTGGCCCTGGCGGTCAAGGCGGCGCTCGTCGGTGCCGCGATGACGCCCGCCGCCTTTGCCGCCGCCCCGGCCCCGGCGGCTGCCACGTCCTCGACCGTCAACCTGAGCAATATCGTGGTCTCGGCGGCGGGTACCGTCGGCAACTCGTTGAACTCCATCGCCGCCATGGGCCCCGTGGAGACGGTGTCGCAGGAGCAGATCAAGCAGAGCGGACTGACCTCGATCGGCGAGGTGCTGGAACGGCTCACCATCATGGGCTCGGGCGTCAACCGCTCCTTCAACTTCGGCGCCGACGGTTCCACCAATATCAATCTGCGCAACCTGGGCTCCCAGCGCGTCCTGGTCCTGGTCAACGGCAAGCGCTGGGCCACGTCGCTGAACGGGACGGTGGACCTGAACACGATTCCCCTGTCGATAGTCAGACGCATCGAGATAATGAAATCCGGCGATTCGGCGATCTATGGTTCCGGGGCCATGGCGGGCGTGGTCAACATCGTGACCCAGGAGAATATTGAGAGGGCGCAGGTAAACGCCTACCTCGGCACTTATGCGGAAGGCAGCGAGCATGACGGCCAGGTGCAGTCGTATTCGCTGACCGACGGCGCGAGCAACGATCGCGGCAACATCACCTTCACGCTGTCCTACATGAACCAGTTGCCGATCGGTGCCGGCGACCGCGCCATTTCCTCGGTGCCGAAATACGGCACGGGCGTTACCCGCGGCAGTTCGGTCACGCCGCAAGGGAGGTTCATCTTCATCAACCCCAATACCGGACAGACCGAGGACCTGACCACGATCCCGGGTACGCCCGGGACCTCGCCGTCGGATTTCCGGCCGTTCGACCCGACCAGCGACTTTTACAATTACGCGCCGGCCAATTACCTGCTGACGCCGATGAAGCAGATCGGCCTCTACCTGCAGGGTGAGTACAGCTTCACCGACCACATCACGGGGCACCTGTCCGTGCTGTACAACGATCGCCAGTCCACGCAGCGCGAAGGACCCGCCGAGCTGGCCATCGGCTCGCAGACGGCGTTCCCGATCAGCGTCTCGGCGAGCAACCCTTACAATCCCTTCGGCTTCGACCTGAATGCGACCGGCAGCAATCCCAACCTGCTGTTCCTGGCCCGCCAGCCGGTGGAACTGGGGCCGCGCATGGTCGACGAGGACGTGCAGACGTATTACTTCAATCCCGGCCTGGCCGGCGATTTCGCGATTGGCGGCCACCCGTTCGAGTGGAAGGTGGATACCATCGTTTCGCGTAACCGGATGAGCCAGACGGACGGCATGGCGATCGATATGCTGCGGGTGGCCAATGCCCTCGGGCCGGCTTCCGACTGCGGTCCCGGCACGTCGCATCCGGGTTGCGTGCCCCTGAACGTGTTCGGCGGACAGTACGACGGCGGTACCATCACGCCCCCGATGATCAAATACATCGGTTATACCGCGCAGAACTACACGCAGACCGACCTGCGGGACATCACGGCGGACCTCTCGACCAGCCTGTTCTCGCTGCCGGCCGGCGACGTGCGGATCAAGGCCGGCTATGAGCACCGCGATGAATCGGGCTCGAACACGCCGGATGCGTTGTCGGCGGCGGGTCAGAGCAGCGAACGGGCCGGCACGCCGGTCAGCGGGGGTTACCACGTCGACGCCGGATCGCTCGCGCTGCACGTGCCGATGCTCTCGGACCGCGCCTGGGCGAAGCAACTCGACCTGGATCTGGCGACGCGGGTCTCGCATTTCAACACCTTCGGGACGATCAACAGCAACCTGGCCGCGCTGCACTGGACGGTGAACGACCAGGTGGCGTTCCGCGCGAGCTGGTCGCAGGACTTCCGTGCGCCCAACGTTGCCGAGCTGTATTCGCAGAGCCTGGGAACCACGGCCAACGTTAGTGACCCGTGCAGCGACTACCCCTCAAAGGGCGGCCAGATCGCGGCCAACTGCGCGGCCGCGGGCGTGCCCAGCAATTACGTGCAGGCCACCTCGGAAGTGCCGAGCACCCAGGGACGCAACCCCGACCTTCAGCCCGAGACGTCGCTGTCGCGCACCCTGGGCGTGACCGTTACGCCGGTCCGCAGCATTCCGCTGACCCTGAGTGCCGATTACTTCAAGATCGGGATCGACAACGCCATCACGCAGCTCAACCCCCAGGACATCCTGAACGGATGCTACGTCAGCGGCCTGTCCAACTACTGCGGCTTCGTTTCGCGCAATGCGTCGGGCGGCATAACCGACCTGATCGACACCAACATGAACCTGGGGAGCATCCTTACCGAGGGCATGGACTTCAATGCCCATTACACGCTGAACACGTCCGCGGCGGGCACCTTCGACTTCGATTGGACCACGACCTGGGTCAAGCTGTTCAAGCAGTCGCAACCGAACCTCGCGGATCCGTCGAACCCGATCGTATACAACCGGGTGGACACGGAAACCGGCCGGCCCGTCGGCGGTTACCCGAAGTTCAAGTCACGTCTCACCACGGTCTGGGACTATGGCTCATGGCAGGTGTTGTGGCGCGTGAGCTATATCAGCGACCTGATCGAAAGCTGCAGCGACAGCAATGACGGGACTCCGCTCAGCTTCACCAACCTGGGGCTGTGCACGTACCCGGATTACAGCAACAACCACCTGTCGAAGAACAAGCTGGGCGCGACCGTCTACCACGACCTGCAGGTCAAGTACACGTTCTCCGACATGGCGACTTCGATTACCGCCGGTGTCAACAACGTGTTCGACAAGCAGCCGCCGATCGGGCATTCGATGTCGAACAGCTTCGACGTCACCGTGTATCGGATTCCCGGGCGTTTCTATTACGTGAGCCTGACGCACCGGTTCTGACCGGAGCGGGTCGGCTGCACGGTGCCGCGCCGCTGCCCCGGCGCCGTCAGTCCCCGCCCGGGTCCGATGCCGCAGGGCAGCTTCGTGTCGGCGGCTTCAGGCCCGACAGGTGCCAGGGCGTGGTCTTGCCGCTCCTGGTGTCCACCGCGACGATGCGATTGCCGCCCACTTCGGCGACGAGGAGGGTGTGCGTGTCGAGCGGTGCCACGGCCACGGGCTGCTGCAGTCCCGCGGCCACCGTGCTGACCTTGCCGGTTGCAAGGTCGAGGCGGCGCAGGGCGTTGTTGAACGTGTCGGCCAGGTACAGGCTGCCGTCGAACCAGGCGAGTCCCTCGGCGTGCTGCAGCAGCGCCTTTTGCGCGGGCCCGTTCCGGTCGCCGAATCGGAACAGGCCCTGGCCGACCAGGGTGTGGACCTTGTCGCTGCCGAGATCGACGGCCCGCACCGACGACGATTCCGGGTCGACGTCGTAGAGCACCCCGCCATGCAGGCTGAGCCCGCTGGGCTGTGCGAACTCGGCGCTGTCGAGCGAGCCGTCGCGCAGACCTTCCCGTGCCGTGCCGGCCCACGGGCCTATGTGTCCCGACTTCAGGTTCATTCGCCAGAGCTGGTGGTCGCCTGCCATGGCGATGTAGAGCTTGTCGCCCTTCGCTGCAACGTCCCAGGGCGAATTGAGCGAGACTTTCAGCGCGGAGAAAATCCCGCCGCCGAGGAACTGGCGCTGCCCGTCGCCCGCGATGGTGGCGACCGAAGCCTTGCCGAGGTCGACCCGGCGAATGAGCTGGTTGTCCGTATCCGCGACGTATAGCGCGCCATCATGGAAAGTCAGGCCGTGGGGCTGGTCGAAACGGGCCCGGCTGTAATCGCCGTCCGCGGCGCCCGGGCAGCCGTCGCCGATCAACGATTGGACGTGCCCCGAGTGATCGGCGAGCACGATTCGGTTGTGGCCGGTGTCGGCGATGGCGACCAGCGACTTCGAGACGGCGAGGCCGTTGGGCGCCGAGAGCGGGGTGGCCTTGCTCGCCATGACGAGCATCGGCAGCGGCTTGAGCTTGCTGGCGGGCGGGGCGCCGGTCAGTGCCGCCCGGATGGGGCCGGCGAGGTCGGAGACGCTCTGCTCGCCCACGTACGTTCCGCGGACGGTGCCGTCGGGGCCGATCAGCAGGAGGGTCGGCCACGCCTGGACGCCGTAGGCGCTCCACAGCCGGGTGGAGGCGTCCAGGATCACCGGGTGGCGGATCTTGTAGCGGTGGATGAAATCGACCAGGCCCTGCGTCGTGGCCGACGCCGAGAACTTGGGTGAATCCACTCCGATGATCACCAGCCGCGTGCCAAAACGCCGCTTCAGGTCGCGCTCGACGGGGATCATGTGCACGCAGTTGATGCAGCCCGGGGTGAAGAAATCGAGCAGCACGACGCGTCCCTTCACATCGTTCAGCGACAGCGGGCGGCTGACGTTGTACCAGGGCAGCGCGGCCGGAAACGGCACCGCATTCTCGGCCCGGGCCCGGCATGCGCCGAGCAGGGTCGAGGCAAGCAGGGCCCCCGCGAGCACGAGTCGGCCTCCGTTGGACATGATCAGACTCCCGGGTCCCTGGTGTTGGGATCGGCGGGGCCGGTTTTGGTTCCCGCGCCGCCGTCGCCCGCCGATGCATTGCCGCCGCCGGTGGCCAGTTCGCGCAGGGGGCTTTCTATGCACCGGATGAACGTCTCGATCAGGATCTCGTACAGCCGGTTGCCCAGCACCGCATCCTCGACGTTGGCGTCGATATTGGGATTGTCGTTGACCTCGATGACCACGACGCGGTCGGGCAGCTGCTTCAGGTCGACGCCGTACAGGCCGTCGCCGATCAGGCAGGCGGCCTTGCGGGCGGTCTCGACGACGTCGGCCGGTGCGTCCTCGATCGCCACGGTTTCCCACCCGCCCTCGCGGGTCTTCTTGCCCGAGTAATCGTAAATCTGCCAATGCTTGCGTGCCATGAAGTACTTGCAGGCGTACAGCGGCCGCCCGTCGAGCACCCCGATGCGCCAGTCGAAAGGCGTGTAGATGAATTCCTGGGCGAGCACGAGCTCGGAGTCGGCGAGCAGGCGGCGGGCAATGTCTTCCAGTTCGGCCTCGTCCTCCGCCTTGAACACGCCGCGCGAGAAGGAGCCGTCCGGAACCTTGAGCACGACAGGAAAGCCAATCTGCCGGGCGACCTCGCCGACGTTCCCGCGGGTGACGATCAGCGTGCGCGGGTGCGCGATGCGGTGACGCGCGAGCAGCTCGCTCAGGTACACCTTGTTGGTGCAGCGCAGGATCGAATCGGGGTCGTCTATGACGGGAATGCCTTCGTCCTGGGCCCGGGTGGCGAAATCGAAGGTGTGGTGGTTGATGGCCGTGGTCTCTCGGATGAACAGGGCGTCGTATTCGGCGATCCGCGGATAGTCGCGGCGCGTGATGAGTTCCACGTTGACCTTCATCCGCCGCCCGATCCGGGTCAGGCGGGCCAGGGCGCCGCGGTCCGACGGGGGCATGGCTTCCTTCGGGTCGTGCAGCACGGCGAGGTCGTAGCGGAAGCGATTGCGCGTCCGGTTGCTGCGCCGCCAACGATGGCCGAGAAAGCGACGGAAACCCTCGACGAAATCCTCGCGCTCGACGGCCGGCAAGCGGCGCAAGGGCACCAGGGCGAGGCGCGAGATTTCCCAGTGCTTGCGGTGCGTCAGTTCGATCTTCAGGATCGGCACCGGGAACCGCTCGAAGAGCTGGCGGCAGAGTTCGCCTCCACCCTGCAACGGACTGAAGCCGAAGTAGCTGTAGAAGGTGAACTTGCGCACGCCTTGCTGGTGTTCGGCGAGGCGCGAAATGACGCGCGTGAGGTTGCGGGTCGCCAGCCCGTAGATCGCCTTGCGCGAGAGGTCCTCTATCGAGCGCACGCCGGGGATGACGCGCTGGGAGCGTGCCTCGGCCAGCAGCGAGCAGTAGTAGCCGGTCGAGAGGTAGCCGTAGCCCGGCGCCAGGTTCACGATGAGCTTGCCGTGCCCGTCGCAGCCGTCGCGACCGGCGAGATAATCCGCGGGCGTGAATTCGGACAGGGCGGTCCACTCGCCCCGGGGCCGGTGGTTCGGCTCCATTACGATCAGCGTCTCAGCCATTCGCGGCGACTCCCTTCTCGACGAAGATCACGGCCTTGAGGCCGGCGCGCCCGTAACGGGTCATGCGCGAGAACTCGCGGTGGAGGATGGGCATGTTGTGCGAGTCGACCACGGTTTCACCGGCCTCGGTATCGACGTAGGGATCGTGCACGCGCACGAAGCGCTCGTCGCAGCCGGTGACCACGACCCAGTGCGGCGCCTTGTCCCCGTAGATGCGGTAGGAGCTGATAAGCACGATGGGGATCGCGCCGTGTTCCATCCGCCGGCGCAGTTCGTCCAGCGTCACCGCTTTGTGGCGGATCGGGACGCCGCGGTTCCGAAGCTCGCGGATAAAGCCTTTCTGGACCAGTTCTATGACCTCCTTCTTGACGGGGCTTCTGACCGAGTCGGCAAAGAAATCGGCCCCCGCACTCGTGTACAGCGTGATGCCGAAGCCGCGTTTGCAGGCGGCAAGGGCAAGTCCGAACGGCGTGCATCCGCCGATGCCCGAGGTCATGAATACCGTCGTGGACTCGCGCCACAGCGTGATCTCGAGTTCGCGGTTGACCGTCAATCCCGGATCGAGCGCCTTCATCGCCATGATCAGCGCCGCCGGCCCGCAGGTGAACTCCAGGGTCTGGCGGTAATAGGGAACGCGGGTAAGCTGGGACGGCGGCCCCGTGCCGAGCGGCTTTTCGAAGCGCAGCGCCTGCTCGTGGTCGTCGTAGTAATCGCTCACCACGTCGAACTGGCGGTAGCCGCGGGACCGGTAGAGCTCGATCGCGGCGGCGTTGTCCCGCCGCACCTCGAGGCGGATACTCACGCAGTCGTTGTCCTCGCTGGCGCGTTCGGCGGCCCCGAGGAGCCGGCGCCCGAGGCCGCGGCCGCGGGCTGATTTGGCTACCGCGATGGAATAGATCCGCGCATGGGCGCTCGCGCGGCTGAACAATACGAGCACGTAGCCCTCGACGCGCCCGGCCGGGGACTCGGCCACGCGCGTCGCGGCCTGGGCGCGGGTCAGCAGGTAACGCAACTGGCGCCGGTTGAGGCGGTCGCTGTCGAACGCCTCCTGTTCCAGGGCGACCAATGCGTCCAGGTCCCTCACCGAGGCCGGGCGCAGGGTGTAGGCAGTGGCGGCGGATTGAGGCACGTACGCACCGTGACCTGAGTCGTATCATTGTAATGAAAAGCCGGGCGCGTACGCTTGCACGGGACAGGGGGCTGAAGCGACGGAACGTGGCGCAGGGGGGCGATTCCCCCGGCGGGCGGTTTTTCATTACAATGAATCGGCGCGTTATGGAAAACAAGCATGCTTGAGACCGAAACCGTGCTGGCCGACCTGGTCGGAATCCCCTCGGTGAGCAGTGTTTCCCCGGAGTTCGACAGTCCCAACCGGCCCGTCATCGAGCGCCTTGCCGACTACCTGGACGGCATCGGCTGCGAGGTGGAAGTCATGGCCCTGCCCGATGCGCCGGGCAAGGCCAACCTGATTGCCAGCCTCGGAAGTGGGGAGGGCGGCGTCGTTCTGGCCGGACACAGCGACACGGTCCCTTACGACGACAGCGGCTGGAACAGCGATCCCTTTGCCCTGACGCCGCGAGACGCCCGGCTGCATGGTCTGGGCTCGGCCGACATGAAGGGCTTCATCGCAGTCGCCGTGGCGCTCGCGTCCCGCCTCGACGCGAAGCGCCTCAGGCATCCCGTGCACCTGGTCGTCACCGCCGACGAGGAAAGCAACATGCATGGGGCGCGCATGCTGGCGGAGGCGGGGCGCCCGAGAGCCGACTATTGCGTCATCGGCGAGCCGACCGACCTCAAGCCGGTGCGCATGCACAAGGGCATCATCATGGAGGCGATCAGGATCCGGGGCCGGAGCGGCCACTCGAGCGACCCGGAAACGGCGCCCAATGCGCTCGACGGGCTCAGCCACGTGCTCAATGCCCTGCAGATCTGGCGCGAGGAGCTGAGGCGGCGCTACTACGCCGCCGACTTCGCGGTGCCTTACCCCACACTGAATTTCGGCCACGTCCACGGCGGCGACAACCCGAACCGCATCTGCGCCGAGGCCGAGTTGCACATCGACCTGCGCCTGGTGCCCGGCATGCGCCTCGACGACATGCGAGAAGAACTCGACGTGTGCGTGAACCAGGCCCTGGCGGGTACCGGCTGCAGTTACGAGCGCCGCACCTTGTTCCAGGGCGTCGATGCTTTCGAAACCGCGGCCGACAGCCGGCTGGTCGAGGCCGCGGAGCGCCTCTCGGGGCAATCCTCGCAGGTGGTGTCCTTCGCCACCGAGGCCGGCTTCTTCACCGGCATGGGCATGGAAACGATTGTCATGGGGCCCGGGCGCATCAGCCAGGCGCACCAGCCCAACGAATACGTCGAGCAGTCCTCGCTGGCCGCCGGCGACAAGCTGATCGAAGCCCTGGTGCACGAACTCGTCGCCTGATTGCTATTGCCCCGGTCTCGTAGGAGCGGCTTCACCCCGATCGGATTCGGAGCGCCGGCGTCCCGCCGGCTCATCGCGGCCGGGATGTCCGCTCCTACAGGAGATGCCGTGCCGGGGCCGAACGAAGGATTGCAGGCGCGACGGTCCCCGTCGCGAATCGTTGGAGTGGATTCCGGTCTCTGCCGGAATGACGAGGTGATAGGGGGCTTCGGCCCGGAAGGTTGCCTAAGCGGCCGTCACCTGCCTTGTTCTGTTCCATCAATGCTCTCGTGCGAAAATACGCATCATGAAAGCCAACAGTCTGACCCGTACCGAGCGGCGTACGGTGCAATCCCTCGCAGGCATCTTCGGGCTCCGCATGTTCGGCCTGTTCCTGCTCTATCCCGTATTCGCCGCCTATGTTCACGGCTTTCCAGGCGCAACGGCGCTGACGATCGGCATCGCCCTCGGCATCTACGGCCTCACGCAGGCCATGCTGCAACTGCCCTTCGGCATGCTCTCGGATCGCATCGGACGCAAGCCGGTGATCGCGGCCGGACTGGTGATCTTCGTGATCGGCAGTGTGGTGGCGGCCCTTTCCCACGGCATCGGCGGCATCATCGTGGGCCGGGCCGTGCAGGGCGCAGGCGCGGTCGGCGCGGCGACACTCGCCCTGGCGGCAGACCTCACCCGCGCGGAGCATCGCACCAAGGCGATCGGCATGATCGGCGGAGGCATCGGCCTCGCCTTCGGGATTGCCGTGGTCGCCGGGCCGCTGATCAATGCAGCGGCGGGTCTCGAAGGCATCTTCGGCATCACGGCCGTGCTCGGCGCCTTCGGGATCGTCGTGCTGTGGCTCGCGGTCCCCACGCCACTGAACTCCGGCCGCCATCGCTCCAA
>JBJKSR010000382.1:0-7239 GCA_046703965.1 Gammaproteobacteria bacterium
GTGATCACCTGCGATCCGCCGGCCCTGACCCACGGCCACCCCTGGTATCGCATGCCGGACCGCCCCGTGCGCCTTGTGCTACGCTTCCAGCCCCCGAGGCCCGTCACGGATTTCGCCGGCGAGCACCCCGCCTCGCTGCCGCGGATGGCACGCGAAGTCACGCAGGGGCTGCAGGACTATTTCGTAGAACAACTCGCCGCCACCGACCATGACCCGCCGCACGCCGCCTGAATCCTATGCCTTTGAATCGACGCCGCCGCGAGGCGCCGCCCTGCGGCCGCGCGTAACGGGCCGCACGGAGCAGCCCGGCGGGGTAAGCCTGTCGCTGGAGGTTCCCGCCGGCCTGGACTGGTTCGACGGCCATTTCCCCGGTGAGCCGATCCTCCCCGGCGTGGCCCAGGTCGGCTGGGCCATTGCCTATGCCCGGGAGCAATTCGGCCTGGACCGGGATCCGCAGCGGATCGACCGCGTGAAATTCCTGCGCACGGCCGGCCCGGGCGCCCGGCTCGCGCTCGAGTTGACGCGCGACGGCGGGCACGTCAGCTGGCGACTGCGCGAAGGAGACAAACTGTTGAGCCGCGGACGCCTGACCTTCGAAACCGCATGACATTCCGGCCCTGCGCGCTTATCCCGGTTTTCAATCATCGCCGCGAGCTGCCGGAGCTGGTCGCCCGGCTGCGTGCGGAGGGCCTGCCGGTGCTGCTGGTGGACGACGGCAGCGAACCGGCGACCGTGGAGGTGCTCGACCGCCTGGAACGCGAATACCCGGCGGTTACGCTGTTGCGCCATGCACGCAACCGGGGCAAGGGCGCGGCGTTTCTCACCGGGCTCGAAGCCGCCGCAGGGGCGGGATACACGCACGCGCTGCAAATCGACGCCGACGGCCAGCACGACCCGGCACAGGCTGCGGCGCTGCTCGCCCTGGCGCGCACCGAACCCGACGCGCTGGTATCCGGCGTCCCGGCCTATGACGAAAGCGTACCCGCGATCCGCTATTACGGGCGCTGGATCACGCACCTGCTGGTGTGGCTGGAAACCGGCTCTCGCGCGCTGACGGACTCGATGTGCGGCTACCGCGTGTACCCGGTGGAGGCGACGCTGCAAACCTTCCGGACCCGGCCCGTCGGCCGGCGCATGGACTTCGACACGGAGATCATGGTGCGCCTGTACCTGGCGGGCACACCGGTGCGTTTCACGACGGTGTCAGTCTGCTACCCGCGGGACGGGCTCTCCAACTTCCGGATGCTGCATGACAACCTGCGCATGGTCTGGCTGCACTTCCGGCTGCTCTCGGGATTGCCCTGGCGGCTGATCCGCGCAGGTGCGGCGGCGCGTAGTCGCCAACCCCCGTCCTAGGGTATCCTGCGCGGATGAACCGTCGCCCACCGGACCGTCATGACGCTTGAGCCGTGCCCCATGCCATCGCCCGACGAGGGTGAGGGGACTGCCTCCGGGCGCGGCCTCGAAAACGCGCTGGTGACCGCCAGCGTGGAAGTCGAGGTCGGCTTCCCCGATCTCGACCCGATGGCAATCACCTGGCACGGCCATTACCTGCGCTACTTCGAGTCGGCCCGCGTGGCCCTGATGCGCCGCATCGGCTACGACTATCCCGAAATGCAGGCCTCGGGCTATACCTGGCCGATCATCGAAACCCGGCTGCGCTACCTTCGTGCCTCGCGCTACGCCCAGCGCCTGCGGGTCACGGCCGGCATCGAGGAGTGGGAAACCTGCCTGCAGGTCGGCTATCTCATCACCGACGCGGACACCGGCGCACGCATCACGACGGGCTTTACCCGTCAGTGTGCGGTCGATGGTGACGGCGAGATGCAATTGAGCACCCCCGACGTCCTGCGGCAATGCCTGAAGACGTTCCTCTAGGCGCCGACCCCGCCCGCTGGCCGGATCCCTCCGTATTGCTTCCGCACGGCGCGGCGGCACGTCACGTGGATCGCATCGTGGGCTTCGTGCCCGGGGAGCAGGTGAAGGCGGCGTGGCGGGTCCGCGCCGCCAGCACGCTGTTCGATCCGGCGCGCGCAGGCGTGCCCGCCTGGGCCGGAATCGAAGTCATGGCGCAATGCGCCGGGCTGTACCTCGGCCTGTCGCGACGCAGCGCCGGCGACGCCGGCAGGCCCGGCGCGGGATTCCTGGTCGGCGTGCGCCGCTTCCATGCGCTTCGCGAGACGTTCCCGGCGGACGCCGAACTGATCGTCGAGGTCGACTGCGAGAGTGCGCAGATCGAAACCGGAGAGGTGGGCCTTTTCGAGTGTCGTATCCTATGCGGCGGTATGGTGTACGCCGACGCCCGCCTGATGCTGTGGAGCGCCGGCGTCGAGACAGGAGACGCATGACGGAGCAACGACGGGTGCTGGTGACCGGCGCGAGCCGGGGCATCGGACGCGCCATCGCATTACAACTGGGGGCCGATGGATTCGCTGTCACCGTGCATTGCCGCTCGCGGCTGGATGCAGCGGAAGACACGGCCGAAGCCATTCGCAAAGCGGGAGGGACGGCAAGCACGATCGCCTTCGACACGGGCGACCGGGAGGCATGCAGCAGCGCGCTCGCGGCGGACGTCAAGGCCCGCGGCGCGTACTGGGGGATCGTCGCCAACGCCGGCGTTACGGCGGACAGCAACTTCGCCGCCATGAGCGGCGATGCGTGGGACCGCGTGCTTGCCACCAACCTCGACGGGTTCTACAACGTGGTGCAGCCGCTGGTCATGCCCATGGTCCGCCTGCGCGACGGCGGGCGCATCGTGTGCCTGTCCTCCGTCGCCGGGCTCGTCGGCAATCGCGGGCAGGTCAATTACAGCGCCTCCAAGGCCGGACTCATCGGCGCGGCCAAGGCCCTGGCGACGGAACTGGCGAGCCGGCGCATCACGGTCAACTGCGTCGCCCCCGGCCTGATAGAGACCGACATGACGGCCGAGCTTCCGCGCGAACAGCTCCTGCAGCAGATCCCGGCCGGGCGCCTCGGGACGGCGGAGGAAGTGGCGGCCGCCGTCGCCTTCCTGTGCAGCGAGCCGGCCGCCTATATCACCCGCCAGGTCATCGGCGTCAACGGGGGGCTGGCATGAGCAAGCGCCGCGTCGTCGTCACCGGTTGCGGCGGCCTGACCGCCCTCGGCCACGACTGGCCGACGATCCGCGAGGCGCTTCGCGGGAACCGTACCGGCATCGTGTACATGACGGAGTGGGACCGCTACCGCGAACTGAAGACGCGCCTGGGCGCGCCGGCCCTGCCGTTCGAGTTGCCCGATCACTACAACCGCAAGATCATGCGGGGCATGGGCCGCGTGTCGACGCTGTCGGTGCGCGCTTCGGAACTGGCGCTCGAGGACGCCGGCCTGCTCGGCGACCCGGTCCTGCGCGAGGGACGCACGGGCATCGCCTACGGCTCGTCGGCGGGCAGCATCCAGCCGATCATCGCCGCCGGGCGGTTCGCCGAGCTGGGCACGCTGCGGGGCGCGGCCGCCAACAGCTACGTGCAGACCATGGCCCAGACCGGGGCGGTCAACATCGGCGTGTTCTTCAAGATCACCGGGCGGCTGATCCCCACCTGCAGCGCCTGCACCTCCGGCAGCCAGGGCATCGGCTATTCCTACGAAACGATCCAGGAAGGCCGCGAAGACGTGATGGTGGCCGGCGGCGCCGACGAGCTGTCGGTGATCAGCGCGGTGGTATTCGACATGATCAACGCCACCAGCACGATGAACGACACGCCGGAACGGGCATCGCGTCCGTTCGACGCCGAGCGCGACGGCATCGTGGTCGGCGAGGGCGGGGCGACCCTGATCGTGGAGGATCTCGAGCACGCGCGTGCACGCGGCGCCCGGATCTATGCCGAGATAGCGGGCTTCGCGAGCAACACCGACGGCACGCACATCACCCGTCCCAACCGCGCGACGATGGCGGAAGTCATGCGGGCCGCGCTCGACGACGCGCGGCTCGAGCCGGGGCAGATCGGTTACGTAAACGCTCACGCCACCGGCACCCAACGCGGCGACGTGGCCGAATCGCAGGCTACGCTGGAAGTACTCGGCAACCAGGTGCCCATCAGTTCGTTCAAGGGGTATTTCGGCCATTCGATCGCAGCCTGCGGCCCGCTCGAGGCGTGGCTGTCGATACAGATGATGAACGAGGGCTGGTTCGCGCCCACGCGCAATCTGGACAACGTCGGCGAGGACATCGCGCCCATCAATCACGTGCGCGGCAAACCGCTGGAGCGTGAAGTCGATTACATGATGAGCAACAATTTCGCCTTCGGCGGAATCAACACCAGCCTGATCTTCCGGCGCTGGCGCGAGGACGGCTGACGGCCCAGGGCCTCGTCGCTCTCTACGCCTTTCCGCTCTTGTTCCAGGGCCAGTCGATCTTCGGCAGTATGCCGAGCCCCTTTATGCCCAATTCGTGGTTGACACGATACTGGATGAGAATGTTCAGCCCGGTGCTGAGCGAGTAGTAGAGCACCAGACCGGACGGGAAAAGCGCGTAGAAGAATGCGAACAACAACGGCATGAACATCATCATCTTCGCCTGAGCGTTGTCCGTGGTCTGCGGTTGCAGCCGGAACTGGACGAAACTCAACGCCGCATAGACGATCGGCAGCACGAAGTAGGGATCGGGCTGGGACAGGTCGTGGATCCACAGGATCCAGGGAGCCAGGCGCAGCTCCACGCTGTAGATCAGCACATAGAACAGGCCGATGAATATCGGCAACTGGATCAGCATGGGCAGACAGCCGGAAACCGGGTTGGCCCCTTCCTTGCGGTACAGCTCCATGGTGGCCTGCGAGAGCTTCTGGCGGTCGTCCTTGTAGCGTTCGCGTAGCAGCTTGATGCGCGGCTGCAGTTTGCGCATCTTGGCCATCGACTTCGCGTTCACCCGCTGCGGCCAATAGAACAGGATCTTGATCAGCAGCACGAGCACGATGATCGACCAGCCCCAGTTGCCGAGGATCCCGTGGATGAAGGACAGCACGGCAAAGATCGGCTTGCAGATGATCGACGCCTTGCCATAGTCGACCGTGCGCAGCAGCCCGGGCGCGGCGGGGTTGAGAATGCCCTGCTTCTTCGGGCCGAGGAACAGCCGGCTGTCGGTTTCGGTGCTCGCGCCCGCTGCGACAGCGAAGGGCGCCAGGTGATAGCCGACCACGTAACCGCCTTCGATGCCGTGGCCGAAATAGCGCGCGTGGTCTTTCCTGGGCGGGATTGCCGCCGCGACGAAGTACTGGCGGACGGCAGCGATCCAGCCACCCGCGAACTGCTTGTCGAGCGGCGACTTGGCCAGGCTGGCGGCCGATTTCTTCTCGTAGCCGTCGTTGTCGTTGTAGTAAGCCGGGCCGCGGTAAGCGATGTACTTGGGCAGCAGGTGATCCCAGAAATGCTTCGCGACGGGGGGATTGCTGCCGATGATACTCACCCCCGGAGTGAGGTCCACGGCCCGGGCGCGCCCGTTGTCGATCCGGGTTTTTACGCCGACCACGTAACTGCCGCGCTTGAACACCAGCGTACGCGTGACGGTAATGCCGTCGCCTTTCCACGTCAGCGGGACGCGCAACGTATCGGCCCCTGGCGCCAACGTGTAGTCGGTCGCGGAGGCGGTAAATTCGGGGGCCGCGGGCAGGCCGTCGCCGCTCAAATCCGGGCGGACCATGATCGCGCTGCGTCCCTTGTACCCCGGAGTAAGCAGGTCCACGCTCTTCTTCGAGTGCAGCTTGCGCGGGTACTTGGGCAACGCGGCCCGGACCAGCTGCCCGCCGTCCAAAGCAACGCCGAGTTCGAGAACGTCGGTATGGATCCGGATGTGGGGCCCGGCCGGGGGGGTGAGGCTGGCAGGGTGCGCCGCCACCGGCCGGTTGATGACCGGAGGATGCGCCGGAGCACTGGTAGCAGGAGCGGGTGTCGCGGCCGCCGGCTGGGTGGCGGCGGCCGGCGTCGTGTTTTCAGCCGGGTGCTTCGCCGGATGCTCTACGTGCCAGTGCTGCCAGAGCAGGAACACGATCAGTCCGAACGCACCGTACAGAATCAGGCGGCGGGTATCCATCAGCGGTCGCTCCCCGGGGGCACCGGGTCATAACCGCCGGCGTGGAAGGGATGGCAGCGCCCGATCCGGGCGAGGGCCAGCAGTCCGCCCCGCAGCACGCCGTGTACCCGCAGGGCCTCGATCGCGTAGGCGGAGCAGGTGGGTTCGTAACGGCAATGCATCCCCAGCCAGGGGCTGATCAGGACCTGGTAGAGGCGGATGAGGCCGATGAACACTGTGCGCATCATGAACTCAGGCGGCTGAATGCGGTTTCGAGATCGGCGCGCAAGTCGTTGCCGGGAACCGGCTCGAGTCCGGCACGCGCCACCACCACGATATCGAACGCGGGCAAACGGGCGTGGCGGAAGACGTCGCGCACGATCCGCTTGATCCGGTTGCGGACCACGGCGCGCTGCGAGGCCTTGCGTCCCACCGCGAGGCCGAGGCGGGCCCGCCCGCCGCCCGGTGCTGCCACCACGGTGAAATAGCGGGCGCGGATTCGTCGTCCTTGCTTGAACACGTGCGCGAACTCCAACTCATGGGTCAGGCGCGCACGGCGGGGAAAGCCGAAGCCTGCCGTCGGCTCAGGCGCTGAGACGGGCGCGCCCCTTGGCGCGGCGGGCCTTGATGACGCTGCGGCCGCCCTTCGTGGCCATGCGTGCACGAAAGCCGTGCGTGCGCTTGCGGTGGATTCGGCTGGGTTGATACGTGCGTTTCATTCTGGACTCTTGGGGTTCGCCGACGCAGTGCGCGCGATGCTTCGAGTGGGTCGCACATTAGACCAGTCCGCGCGCACGATGTCAAGGTTTGGGGCAGTGGTGCGAGTGGCTCGAGAGGGTTAGACTGACAGGCCTTCCCTGACCCACTGCAGGCAATGTCCGCAAGCCTCTGGCAGCGCTGTTTCAATCGCCTGGAGCAAGAGTGCGAAGAGCGCGACCTCAACTTGTGGCTACGCCCCCTGCACGCAGTGGAGACCGACGGAACGCTACGCCTGCTGGCTCCCAATCGCTTCGTGCTCGACGAAGTCGAAAGCCGCTTCCTGGATACCATCCGCACGCTGTTCCGGGAATTCGCGGCGCACGACGATGCCAGCGTCGAGTTGACCCTGGGCTCGGGCACGCCGGAGAACGTGGTGGCGAAGACCGCCGCGGCGCCCGATCACCCGGCCGTCCCCGGCAATCCCATCGACCCCCATTACCGCTTCGACAACTTTATCG
>JBJKSR010000383.1:0-12822 GCA_046703965.1 Gammaproteobacteria bacterium
CGCCAAGGTCACCGAGCCCCAGCCACACCGGCCCCCCGCTGGCCGCGGCGGCATCGATGGCGGCGGCAACCGAGACCGGGTTGGCATTGTAGGTGTCGTCGATGAGCATCGCGCCCGACGGCAGCGCACTGGGCACCAGGCGGCCGGAGGCCGGGCGCACGATGGCGAGCCCGCGCGCGATCGTCGCGGTGTCCACGCCGAGCCCCCAGGCGGCGGCAGCCGCGGCCAGGGCGTTGATCACGTTGTGGCGCCCGAGCAGCTGCAGTTCGGCCGGGGCCTCGCCGGCGGGCGTTACCAATGTAAAGCGCGTCCCCGCGGCCGTGGTCACGACGTCGCGCGCGCGAACGTCGGCGGTTTCCCCCAGTCCGAAGCCGACCCAACGCTTGACCCGGGACGATCGATGCCAGCCCTCGAGCCAGGGCGAATCCGCGGGGGCGACCGCCAGTCCGTCTTCGGGGAGCGCCTCGAACAGCGCACCCTTCTCGCGTGCCACGCCTGCGACGTCGCCGAAGCCCTCCAGATGAGCCGGCGCGATGCTCACGATTACCGCCGCGTCGGGCGCGGCGATCGCGGCCAGGCGCGCAATCTCGCCCGGCGTGTTGGTGCCCATTTCCACCACCGCAAAACGGTGCTCGGAGTTCAGGCGCGCCAGCGTGAGCGGCACGCCGATGAGGTTGTTGTAGTTGCCGCTGGTCGCCAGCGTCGGCGCCACCTGGGCGAGCACCGCGGCAAGCAGGTTTTTCACCGTGGTCTTGCCGTTCGAACCGGTCACGCCGATAGTCCGCACCGAGTGCGCCTTGCGCCACGCGTGCGCGAATGCTGCTAGCCCGGCCAGCGTGTCCCTGACCCGCACCTGCGGCAGCGTCGAATCCACGTCATGGTGGGTCAGCAAGCCCGCTGCGCCCGTCTCCTCGGCGGCGCGGGCAAAGTCGTGGCCGTCGAAATGCACGCCCTGCAGACACACGAACAACGCGTCCGCTTCCATCCGGCGGCTGTCGCTGGTCACGGTGCCAAAAGCGGCATCGGCGCCGATCAGGCGACCGTCGGTCGCGTCGGCCAGGCTCCCGAGGGTGCGTGTCATGACCATACCGGCACCCCCAACAATCGGCTCACCGTATCGCGGTCGCTGTAGCGCCGCCGTTCCGTGCCGACGATTTGCACGGCCTCGTGACCCTTGCCGGCGACCAGTACCACGTCGCCCCGCTGCGCCGCGTCGAGGGCCTCGGCAATCGCCTGGGTCCGGTCACGCTGCACGCTGACCCGTACCTTCGCATCCGCGGGTATACCATCGCGGATTTCGGTAATGATTTGGTCTCCGTCCTCGCCGCGCGGATTATCGTCCGTGAGCACGATGCGATCGGCCGCCTTGGCCGCCACCGCGCCCATCTGCGCCCGCTTGCCGCGATCACGATCGCCGCCGCAACCGAATACGACGCTGACCTTGCCGGTGGCGTGGGCGCGTACTGCACTCAGAGCCTGACGCAGGGCATCCGGCGTATGCGCGTAATCGATCACCACCAGCGGCTGGTTGCCGCCACCGAAGCTTTCCATCCGCCCCGGTACGGTGCGGGCGTGCGAGACCCGGCTCAGCGTCTCGGCGAAGGAGCGCCCCTCGGCGAGCAGCACCGCGAGCACGGCCAGCAGGTTGGCGGCATTGAAATCGCCCACCAACAAGCTGCGCAACCGGCCGCGGCCGAAGTCGCCGGCAATATCCATTTCCAGCCCCATGCCGTGGGCGCGCACCTTGCTCGCGTAAAGATGGCGACCGTGGAACCAGGCGGGCGTCTTCGAACGCAGGCCGTAGCCGATCAGCTCGACAACCTTTTCACAGCGCCCCGCAAAGTACTCGGCGGCCGGATCGTCCAGGTTGAGGATGGCGTGTTTCAGTCCGGGCCACGAGAACAACTTGCCCTTGGCCTCGCGGTAGGCTTCCATCGTGCCGTGGTAGTCGAGGTGGTCGCGAGAGAAATTGGTGAACACGGCGTTCTCGAAATGCACGCCCGCCACACGCGCCTGGTCGAGCGCGTGCGAGGACACTTCCATGGCCACCTGCCCGGCCCCGCGGTCACGCAACGCAGCAAGTATCGACTGCAGGCGCACCGGATTCGGCGTGGTCTCGATTGCAGGCTCGAGCATGCCGTAAAGGCCGTAACCCAGCGTGCCGATCAGTCCGCAGGGCTGGCCCCAGTTGGTGAGCACCTGGGCCAGGATACTGGTCACGCTCGTCTTGCCGTTGGTCCCGGTCACACCGGTCACGCTCATGTGCGCGGTGGGATCGTCAAAGAATCGGGCCGCCACGATCCCGGCAACCGCGCGCAGATCCGGCACCTCGACGAGCGCCACCCGCGGCGGCAGGCTGGGTATTTTCAGATCGGGTACCGGCTCGTAGACGACCGCCGAAGCCCCGCGGGCGCAAGCCTCCACGGCGTGGCTGATGCCGTGTTCGTGGGTGCCCCGGCAGGCCAGGAACACCCAACCCGGCCGCACCCGGCGGCTGTCGAGCGCGAGTCCCGGCACCGGCAGGGCCGGCACCGGCTTCTTCGCGAAGCCTTCCAGCAGCCGGTTGAGCGTTTTCGTGTCATCGAGCGTCGGCGCTACGTTCATGACTTCCCCTTGTTCCGGGAGACAACGTTGCGGGCGAGCACCGTGCCGGTATCGGGTGCTATATCCATCAGGCGCAGCGACGCGGACATGATTCTCTTGAACACGGGCGCGGCCACCTGGCTGGCGAAAATCTCCCCGTGGGACGCGGCTCGAAGGTACACGACCACAACCAATTTCGGATCGGCCGCGGGCGCCATTCCCGCGAACACGGAGTTATACAGATGGTGGCTGTAGCCCCCGTCCTCGTATAAGCGTGCGGTGCCGGTTTTCCCGGCCACCCGGTAGTTGGGAATCTGGGCCCGAAAGCCGGTGCCGTCGTTCGAAACCACCGTTGTCAACATGTTTCTCAGGGTTTTCGCGACCGACGCCGGCACCACGCGAACCCCTGCCGTCCGGTCTTTGCGCTTGATAAACACTGCAGGCCGGTAAATGCCGTTATCGGCGATTGCGAGGTAGCCTTCGGCCAGTTGCAACGCAGTGACCGATACGCCATAGCCGCGCGAGATGGCCGCCTGCTCCACGGGACGCCAGCGCCCGTAGTAAGGCATGCGGCTACCGGCCGCACCGGGGAAACCGCTGGACGCCGGACGGCCGAAACCGAAGCCGGTCAATACACGGTAGAGATAATCGGACGGCAACGATAACGCCACTTTGGCCGCGCCGATATTGCTCGACTTCTGCAACAGCCGCGTCAACGTGATCGTACCGAGCGGCTCGTCGTCATGCAGCACATAGCCGCCGATTTCCCATACGCCGTCGCCGGTCTTTACGGTGCTGTCCGGCGTCCACTTGCCCGAATCCAGGGCGGCGGCAATGATGAACGGCTTGAATGAGGATCCGGGCTCGAACAGATCGGTCACGGCGCGGTTACGGCACAGGTCGGGCTTCAGGTCCGCACGCACGTTCGGATTGCAGGACGGTCGGTTGACCATCGCCAGGATGCCGCCGGTGTGCGCGTCGAGCACGATGGCAGAACCGGACGACGCCCCCTGCTTGGCCACCATTCGCGCCAGCGATTCGTAGGCCAGGTACTGGATACGCATATCGAGCGTGGTCACCAGGTTGTGACCCGGCTGCGGATGGCGGATTACCTCGTCGCTTTCCACCGGCCGGCCGTTGGCGCTGGTAACGACCCGCATCGCGCCCGGCTTGCCTTCCAGCCAGTGGTTGTATTCCAGTTCCAACCCGGTCTGTCCGATGTCGTCGATGTTGGTGAAACCCACGACCTGCGCCGCCACCGGGCCCGCCGGGTAATAGCGGCGGTACTCGCGCTTGTCGTGCACGCCCGGCAAATGTCCGGCCACGATCGCCTTGGCCTTGCCCGGCACCACGTCGCGGGCCAGGTAAAGGAACGCCCGCCCGGCATTGGCGCGCACCCGGCGGGCCACTTCGGCGGGATCGAGGTGCAGGGCCTTCGCGACCGGCGCCAGGTCGACGTTGCGGCCGATGACGACGCGGGGATTCACCCAAATCGCATACACGGGCGTGGAGATCGCAAGCGGCTGGCCGTTGCGGTCCAGGATCATGCCGCGGTGAGCCGGCAGCTCGATGGTGCGCAGGTGCTGCTGCGTGGCCTGGTCCGCGAGGAACGGATGGCGCACCACCTGCAGGTCGAACGCGCGCGCGGCAAGCGCGCCGGCGGCCAGCACGAAAAACGCCGCCACTGACAGCAGGCGCATGCGTGCCGTGAGCTTCACCGGCGCACCTCAACGATCTTCACCTTGTCCGGTTGCTGCATGTCGAGCTTGGTCGCGGCCAGGTGGGCGATGCGCGCATGCGCCGCCAGTGTCCATTCCTCCAGGGCCAGCTGCCCGCGCAACACCGACAGCCGGTCGTGTTGGGCGCTCAGGTGCGTCTTCTGCATGAACAGTTCGCGGTTCCGGGCCGCGCTGTAAACGACCAGCAACGCATTGGCGAACACCACCACCGCGGCCAGCACGATCCAGGTCAGGCGCGGGGTGCCCTTCATGCGACACGCTCCGCGACGCGCAGGCGTGCGCTGCGGGCGCGCGGATTGCGGCGCGCCTCTTCGGGCCGGGCGCGGATCAACCGCGCCGCGATTCGCAGGCGCGGCGGATCGGAACGCGCCGCGTCACGCATGAACCGCTTGACGATCCGGTCTTCGAGCGAGTGAAAGCTGATCACCAGCAAGCGGCCGCCCGGCGCCAGGACGTCGAGACTCGTATCCAGGGCGTCGCCCAATTCTTCCAGTTCCCGGTTGACCAGGATGCGCAGCGCCTGGAAGCTTCGCGTGGCCGGGTGGATGCGGCGCTCGCGCCGCGGCACGGCATGGGCAATGACGTCGGCCAGGTCGGCCGTGGTCGCGAACTTCTTCTTGCGCCGGCGGTCGACGATCGCACGTGCGATGCGGCGGCTGAAACGTTCCTCGCCGTACTGGAAGATGACGTCCGCGATATCGCGTTCGCTCGCCGAGTTGATCCACTCCGCCGCACTGCGCCCGGCATCGGGATCCATACGCATGTCGAGCGGCCCGTCGTGCTTGAAGCTGAATCCGCGCGACGGATCGTCGAGCTGCGGCGAAGACACGCCCACGTCGAGCAGCAGGCCGTCGATGCGCCCGGACAGATCGCGCTCGTTGAGTTCGTCGGCAAGCTGTGAAAAAGACGCACGCACGAATTCAAACCGGCCCTCGGTGCCGAACCGCTCGCCGGCCGCACGGGCCGCGTCCGGATCGCGGTCGAAAGCCAGCAATCGTCCCGTCCCACTCAGATGCTCGAGGATCAGGGCGCTGTGCCCGCCGCGCCCGTAGGTCGCATCCACGTACACGCCGTCAGGCTTCAGCGCCAGCCACTCGATCACCTCGTCCGCCAGAACCGGGATGTGTGCAGCGTCCTCGCCAGGTCGCTCGCTCACAAGGCAATACTCTCCAGTGCACTCGAACCCGTTTTCCCCATGCCGACCCCGGCACTCCACTGGCGGGCGACCTCGTCCCAACGCGCCTCGCTCCTTAACTCGAAGCGATGCCCCTGGCCGATCATCACCACCTTGTGCTCGAGTTCGGCATAGTCCCGCAACGCCGGCGGCAGCAGGATGCGCCCGTGGCCGTCCATCTGCATGTCGGCGGCGTAGCCCAGCAGCATGCGCTGCACGGCACGCACCTCGGGTTGCATGCTCGGCAGCGCTTCCAGCTGGCGTTCAATCTCTTCCCAGCGGGTGCGCGGATACAGGAGCAGGCAACGGTCGCGATCGACGGTGGCGACCAGTTCCCCGTCCGCCGTATCGCTCAGCGTGTCGCGATAGCGCGCGGGGATCGCAAGGCGACCCTTGGCATCGAGACTGACCTGGTTCAGACCACGGAACATCGCCACCCGGCTCCCATGTATTCCCACTTTTTCCCACTGCGTGACACTATAGGTACCAAAATCGCGAAAAGTCAAGGGAAATCGGTAGCTTGCGCACACTTTTCCGCCACCGAACGGCTCGAAATCCACCTCATCCGGGACAAGACTTGAGACTGATCAGCGGCTTATGGAAAAAACCTGCCGTAAAACCTGATTCCAGGGATTTTCGGGGCGGAAAGTGGGAGACCCGGCGGAGAACCGGGTCGGGCGTAAAAAATGGGGGAGTCGGCCGATAAGCCGGGTTCTGTCGCGGGCGATCATTCCTCTGGGACGCGCGTCGCCGCGCGCCTCGTGCGGCCTACCCGGGAACACCGCGTGGATCGCGCGTGCGGGACGAACCCGCCGTTCCCCTATTCGGCCTTGCTCCGGGTGGGGTTTACCGTGCCGTCCCCGTTACCGGCGACGCGGTGCGCTCTTACCGCACCGTTTCACCCTTGCCTGTGCCCGAAGGCCATCGGCGGTCTGTTCTCTGTGGCACTTTCCGTGGGCTCGCGCCCCCCAGGCGTTACCTGGCACCCTGATCCACGGAGCCCGGACTTTCCTCCATGCCTTGCGGCACAGCGATCGCCTGGCCGACTCCACTCGATATTTTAATCCAGCCGGCAGTCTCCGGCGCAGTCGCATACCCGCTTGCCCCGCCGGGCGCCGACGGTCTTATCATGAAGGGCCCGTTGCGCGACCACGCAACCCAGAGGAGAACCCCGACGTGTCCACCCGCCTCGCCAAGCGACCCTTCTTCAACCTGTATTCGCACGGCTTCGCCCGGGTCGCCGCCGCCGTGCCCGAAGTCGCGCTCGCGCGTCCGGCGGACAACGCCGAGCGCTGCGTAACGCTGATGGCCGCCGCGGCAAAAGACGGCGTGCGGCTGATCGTGTTCCCGGAACTCGGGCTCACGGGCTATTCATGCGAGGACCTGTTCCGCCAACAGGCCCTGCTGGAAGCGGCCGAGTCATCGCTCGCCGCGCTGCTCGCCGATTCCGCGGAACTGCCGCTGGTCGCCGCAGTCGGATTGCCGGTGCGCGCCGGGCCGAGCCTGTTCAACTGCGCGGCCATACTGCACCGTGGACGGCTGCTCGGCATCGTTCCCAAGACCTTCCTGCCCAACTACGGCGAGTTTTACGAAATGCGCCAATTCGCGAGCGGCGCCTATCCGCCGGTCGATGCGGTTTCGTTCGCCGGACAATGCGACGTACCCTTCGGCACGGACCTCCTGTTCCGTTACGAGGCGCAGCCGGACTTCGTGCTCGGCGTTGAAATCTGCGAAGACATCTGGACGCCGATCCCGCCGTCCACCCATGCCACCCTGGCCGGCGCCACCGTGATCGCCAACCTCTCGGCGTCCAACATCACGCTGGGCAAGCCCGATTACCGCCGACTGCTGTGTGCGAGCCAATCCGGGCGCTGCATCGCGGGCTACGTGTATGCAGGTTCCGGCGAGGGCGAATCCACCACCGACCTGGCGTGGGACGGACACGCCATGATCTACGAGAACGCCACCCGTCTGGCCGAGAGCGAGCGCTTCACCGTGGAGCGCCGGCTCATCGAGGCCGACATCGACCTCGAGCGCCTGGTCCAGGACCGGATGCGCCAGACAAGTCTCGCCCAGAACCGCGAGGTCGCCGAGGTGTGCGCCGCGGACTTCCGCACCGTCGCCATCGACGAACCCGTGCCGGCCGATGCGTTCCTGCCCCTGGCGGCGCCCCCCCCGCGCTTCCCGTTCGTGCCGGCCGATCCGGCGAAGCGCGACGAGCGCTGCCGCGACGTGTTCTCGATCCAGACCCAGGCCCTGGGACAACGGCTGCGCGCCACCGGGCTCGGAAAAGCGGTAATCGGCGTCTCGGGCGGCCTCGATTCCACGCTCGCGCTCCTGGTGTGCGCGCGCACCATGGACCGCCTCGGCCTGCCGCGCTCGAACATACTGGCGTACACGATGCCCGGCTTCGCCACCAGCGAGCGCACCCTCGATCAGGCGCGGAAGCTCATGGACGCACTCGGCTGCACCGCCGCGGAAATCGATATCCGCGAGAGCACCCGCAAGTTGCTGGAAGACATCGGACATCCGTTCGGCAACGACGAGCACGACTACGATGTGACCTTCGAGAATGCCCAGGCCGGCGAGCGCACGCAGCACCTGTTCCGGCTCGCCAACCTGAACGGCGGGCTGGTGGTGGGCACCAGCGACCTTAGCGAACTGGCGCTCGGCTGGTGCACTTACGGCGTGGGCGATCACATGGCGCACTACCACGTCACCGCCAGCGTGCCGAAGACGCTGGTCCGCTACCTCGTGCAGTGGGCGGCCGAGACGGACGGCTTCGGCGACGAAGCGAGCGCGGTGCTGAACGACGTGCTGCGTACCGACATCAGCCCGGAACTGGTGCCCAACCACGCCGATGACGAGCCGGGACAATTGACCGAGGACGTGATCGGCCCCTACCCGCTCCAGGACTTTCACCTTTATTACACGCTGCGCTTCGGCTACCGGCCGGAGAAGGTCGCGTTCATGGCGTGGTGCGCCTGGCACGACCCGGAGCGCGGAGCCTGGCCGCCGCTTCCCGAAGACCACCGGCCCGCCTCTGGCATCGACGACATCCGCCACTGGCTGGAAGTCTTCCTCGACCGCTTCTTCCGCACCAGCCAGTTCAAGCGCAGCGCCATTCCCAATTCGCCCAAGGTGGGATCGGGCGGGTCCCTGTCGCCCCGGGGCGACTGGCGCGCCCCCAGCGACGCGGACGCGCAGACCTGGCTGGCCGACCTGGAACGCGTGCCGCGGAAAGAACCCTGAACTGACTCCCGTCAAGGCGCCGCTCGCGTGCGGGTGTAACGTGGAGCGATGGCACGGCACATCACCAACGCGGAGATCGCCGACGACTTCGAGCGCCTCGCCGACCTCCTCGAACTGCAGGAAGCCAACCCCTTCCGCGTGCGCGCCTACCGCAACGCGGCGCGGTTCATTTCCGGCTACGCGCACCCGCTGACCGAACTGGTGGCCGAGGGCGCGGACCTCGACGAACTCCCCGGCATCGGCGAAGGCATCGCACAGAAAATCGAAACCCTGGTCGAGACCCGCAGGCTGCCGGCACTCGAGGAAGCCGCGAAAAAGACACCCCTGGTGCTCACCGACCTGATGCGCGTTCCCGGACTCGGGCCCAAGCGGGTCAAACTGCTCTACGACAGCCTCGATGTAAAGAGCACCCGCGACATCCGGCGCGCGGCGAAGAACGGGAAGCTGGCCGGACTGCCCGGCTTCGGCGACAAGCTCGCGGCGAAAATCGCCGCCGCCATAGAGCATCTCGCCGCGGAGCAGAAACGGTTCCGTCTCGCCGATGCGGAGAAGCTCTCGGCGCCGCTGCTCGACTGGCTCAAAAAACTCGACGGCGTGAAGCGCGTGGTCGTGGCCGGCAGCCTGCGGCGGCGCAAGGACACCGTCGGCGACATCGATATCGTGATTACCGCGAAAGACGGCGAAACGATCCTGAAGAAGTTGACGCGGTTCGACGGTGTGCGCGAAGTGGTCTCGCAGGGCGAGACGCGTGCCACCGTCATCCTCGCCATGAATCTTCAGGTGGACGTGCGGGTGGTGCCCGAAGCCGCGTTCGGGGCGGCCCTCTATTACTTCACCGGATCGCGGGCGCACAGCATCGCCGTGCGCCGCATTGCGCAGGACAAACATCTCAAGCTCAACGAGTACGGCCTGTTCCGCGGCGCGGATCGCATCGCCGGCAAGACCGAGGAGGACCTCTCGAAGGCGCTCGGAATGGACTGGATCCCGCCCGAGCTGCGCGAGGACGCCGGTGAAATCGAGGCGGCGCAGAAGCACCGCCTGCCGAAGCTGGTCACGGTGGAAGACCTGCGCGGGGACCTGCACAGCCATACCACCGCCACCGACGGTCACGCGAGCCTGGAAGAAATGGCCGAGGCCGCAAAGGCGCTCGGCTACGAGTACCTGGCGATCACCGACCACACCCACTCGACCCGCATCGCCAACGGGCTCGACGCGAAGGGGATGCGCCGGCACCTCGCCGCCATCGACAAGCTGAACGAGCGCCTGGAGGGGATTCGCCTGTTGAAATCGGCCGAGACCGACATCCGGGAGGACGGCTCGCTCGACCTGCCCGACAGCGTGCTCGAGGAAATGGATTTCGTGCTGGGCACGATCCATGCCCACTTCGACCTGCCGTTCCGCAAACAGACCGAACGCATCCTCCGCGCGTTCGACCATCCACTGTTCTCCGGGCTGGCGCACCCGATGGCACGCCACATCGGCCAGCGCGAGTCCATCGACTTCGACTTCGAGAAGATCTGCAAGGCGGCGGCCGAGCGCGGCATCTTCCTGGAAGTGAACGCCCAGCCGGCGCGGCTCGACCTCGACGGCGAACATTGCCGCATGGCGAAGGACATGGGCGTGAAGCTAGCGATCTCCACCGACTCGCATAGCACGTCCGACCTCGCAGGAATTCGCTTCGGCGTCGATCAGGCCCGCCGTGGCTGGGTCGAGCCAAAGGACGTGATCAATACCCGCCCGCTGGGCAAGTTCCTGAAACTGCTGCGCAAGACCTGAATGTCGACCTGCTGGCGTTCGGTCCAGCAACCAGGGGAACCTCGATACGCCCTGCCCGCCAACCACCTTTGTCAGCGGATCATGCAGGCCAGGAATACCGGTTTCGCCCAATTCGGTACTTCAGTCAATTCCATGCACGATACGATCTTTCGTCCGCGCACGTGCAGCAAAGCTCGCAGGTCCGGCGACTCCCCCCTGGTCAGATCAACCTCTGTCGAATTATCATAAAGCTTCAGTTCGTCGATATGCGGAACCAAAGCTACAAGATTTTCGATGCTGCGATCGAACCGTTCCCGAATTTTGGCTTCGGGAATATCGTGGCCCCCGTGTTGTACGCGCGCCCTGACCCGACGAAGATGAAGCTCGGGACTATCCAACCCGACGCACCAAACCACAACGCGGTGCCCATGCATTCCGGCCCGGCTTATCAGCAATGGGATAGTATTGCCGCCCAAGGTCGTTTCGAATACATGATCCCGGCCCTGCTCAATGGCGGACTCCAGCATGTCCCTGCCTGCCCGCCAAGCCAGACTGTTGGCATCGGTCTGATTCAACGTCGGATCATTTACGCGCAAAACCTGCGCCCATTCGTCCGGATTGAAATAATCGCCGCCGTGCTCGCGCAAGAACTGACCGATGATGCTGCTTTTACCGGCGCCGTTCGTTCCTGCAATGACCGTCAGCACCGGGCGGCGATCACTCACCGCGATTGAATCCCTTCACAGCTGCCTTGCCCAGTTCTTCCATACTCGCCGTGCCGACGCCGGCCGCCGCCCTGCGCCCGCGGGGTGTCTGCATCCGGGCGACCAATGCATCGAATTGCCCTCGAAGATCGTCCAGCGGCGATTTCGCACCCGAACGAAGGCGTTCCAGATCATCTTCTCGCAGCAGCACCCACCGATCCTCGGCCCGCCCATGCCGGGTGATTCGCACAATCCGGCCACGCAGGGCTTCGTCCAGCGTCTTCCCGAAATGCTTCTTGAATTCCGTGGCACTGATATCGCAGACCTCTCCAGGATCGCGCGTTGCAGGCTGGTTCATAGTCTTGATCCCTTTCCAGGCAACAGTCATTATAGCCCATTTCGCGCTTTTCGAGCGAATCGCGCGAAATGGCGCCTCGGCCGGCTCCGAGGAGTTCGACCTTCATGATTCCCGATGTGGGCGGCATCCGCCTATTCAATTGATTTACGTATCCCGCACCTCTAGGATTAGGCATCGCCACGATGATGCGGCTTATGCGCACCCTACTTCTGCTTGCCAATCTGTGTCTCGCATCGTCCTTGGCCAGCATTCCCTTCACGACAGCACTCGCCGCCTATCCCGGCTCGGCATTGCAGGCGCTGCACTGGCGCCTGATCGGCCCTTATCACGGCGGGCGCGTGGATGCCGTGGCCGGCGTCGCGGGCGAACCGCAGACTTTCTACATGGGCGGCGCGGACGGCGGCATCTGGAAGAGCACGGACGCCGGGCACAGCTGGCACAACGTCTCCGACTGCTGCCTCGCCGTGGGCGCAATCGGTGCGCTGGCCGTCGCACCGTCGAACCCGAAGATCATCTACGCCGGCACGGGCGAGCCCTTCCCGCGCGGCGACATGAATACCGGCGACGGCCTGTGGAAATCCACCGACGCGGGCAAGACCTGGACGCATATCGGGCTCGACAAGACCGGCATCATCGGCAACATCGTGATCGATCCGCACGACCCGGATCACGTCTACGCCGCCGCGCTCGGCCGCATCTTCGGACCGACCACCCAACGCGGCGTATACGAGACCACCGACGGCGGCAAGCACTGGCGGCGCATCCTCTATGTAAACGCGCGCACCGGCGCCAACGGCCTGGCGATGGACCCGAACAATCCGAAGGTGCTCTACGCCTCGATGTGGCAGGTCAAGCGCCGCCCGTGGACCTTCTCCAGCGGCGGCCCGGGCAGCGGCATCTACAAGACGACCGACGGCGGCAGGCACTGGGCCGATCTGACGCACAACGCCGGACTGCCCACCGGCGTGCTCGGAAAGATCGGCCTCGCCGTCGCAGCCACCGACCCCGACCGCATCTACGCCCTGATCGAGGCCCATGAAGGCGGCCTGTTCCGCTCCGACGACGCCGGCCGCACCTGGCACCGGCTCTATCACCAGGCGAACCTCACGCAGCGCCCGTTTTATTTCTTCCGCCTCTACGTCGACCCGAAGAATGCAGACCGTCTTTACTCGCCGCAAGCCGAAGGCATCATGATCTCCACCGACGGCGGCAAGCAGTTCCACAGCCACCGCATCCAGGGCGGTGACAACCATGTCC
>JBJKSR010000384.1:0-7693 GCA_046703965.1 Gammaproteobacteria bacterium
TCGACGCGCCGCCCCCGCCGCAGCCGGGCTGCCGTCGACTCGGCTACTGACGCGGACAGGGTGCTGGCTGAAGTATCTTCGCTCATCCCGGCTGGTTCAGCAGAAAAGAGCGGCGGGGCCAGTGCCCCGCCGCGAGCAGATTACATTGTTATTGTGCCATATGCCTTGGTGGGAGGCTATCAAGGCAGATCCTTCACCATGACCTCTTTGTGCCAGGTCTTCTTGATCATTTCCACGACCGACGCGGGCATCGGGATATAGTCCAGGCTGCCGGCAATTCCGCGGCCCCGGGTGTAGCCCCAGTCGAAGAATTTCAGCACGGCGCGGACCTGGTCGGGATGCTTCGGCCTGGCGTGCACCAACACGAAGGTCGCGCCCGTGATCGGCCAGCTATCGGCGCCCGGCTGATCGGTCAGCATCAGATAGTAGCCGGGGGCGTGCTTCCAGTCGGCATTGGCTGCGGCCTCGGCGAAGTTCTTGGCCGTCGGGGCAACGCGGTGGCCCGCCCGGTTGATCATGTCGGCATAGTTCATCTTGTTCTTCAGCACGTAGGCGTACTCGTTGTAGCCGATCGCGCCCTTGATGCGGTCGACGTAGGCGGCGACTCCCTCGTTACCCTTGCCGCCGACGTTGCCGCTGGACGGCCAGTCCACGGCCTTGCCCACGCCGAGCTTGGACTTCCATTCAGGGCTCACCTTGGACAGATAATCCGTGAAGATGAAGGTCGTGCCGGAGCCGTCGGAACGGTGCACCACGGTGATGTCCATGTTCGGCAGGTCGAGGCCCGGATTGAGCTTCTTGATCGCCGGATCGTTCCACTTGGTGATTTTGCCGAGGAAGATATCGGCGAGTACCGGGCCCGAGAGCACCATCTGACCGGGCTTGATGCCCGGGACGTTGATAGTGGGAATCACGCCGCCCATGGCGGTCGGGAACTGTACCAGGCCCTGCTTCTTGAGCTCGGCCTCGGTCAGCGGAGCGTCGCTGGCGCCGAAGTCTACCGTTCCCGCCTCGATCTGGCGGATTCCTCCACCGGAGCCGATGGACTGGTAGTTCAGCTCGACACCGGTCTGCTTGGCGTACCGATCCGCCCAGGCGGAGTACAGGGGATAGGCGAAGCTCGAGCCGGCGCCGGTGATCGTGCTTACCTTCGAGGCATGCGCCCCCGGAGCGGCGACCAACGTCACCGCTCCGATTACCGTTGCAAAAAGTAGCTTTTTCATCATTTCCTCCAACATTCAACATGTAATTTACGAATAAAGACCAATGACGATTATCGAAAGCCGAGTGGCAATGCAATGACGCAGATCAGAAAGCGGCCTGCATCCAGATGCCGAATTCCTGGTACTTGCCGCTGTTGGTACCGCCGATGTCGCCGTTGGCGGTAGCAACCACGCCATTCTGCGCCTTGTCGTACTTGTAGACGAAGGCAACGCGGATCTGCTTGCTGAGAATGTACTGCAAGCCCAGGTTGTAGTAGGTGTTCTTGGTATCGGAATAGCAAGTCGGGCTCACCGCCGCGCTCAGGTCCTTGCAGGGCTTGAGGTTATCGTAGCGCGCGAACACGGTCCACACCGGCGTGAAATCGTAACTGCCGAACACCGTGTAGCCTTGCGCAGTCGTGCCGTAGGTGGTAGTTACATTATCCCAGTTCTTGGCATTGAAGTAACTTATCCCGGCATTGAAGTTATTGGCTTCGTATACGGCAGCCAGGTCATAACGGCTGGCGGTATTGTCGGCCGGCGCGGTCTGCGCGTTCTTCCCGAGCTTGCCGGTGTATCCGCCGAACACGAGGTGGAGGCCGCCTACGGCGTTGAAGTCCAGGCGCCCGGCGAGATCCATGCCCTTGCTGCGGCTGGGATTCTTGTAGCCGCCGCCATTGACCAGCGATACCTGCCAGTTGACCTTGCCCTCGTTGCCGAGCAGGTGAAGGCCCCAGTCGGCGGAGTTGCCGAAGTGATACTCGTCGATCAGCGTGTTTTCGACGTAACGGAAGCGGTACAGGCCTTCCATGTGGGGAATCCACGGCATGTCGGCCACGCCGATACGCAGCTTCATGCCGTCGCCGAGCGTGCGCTGGGCAAACAGGCTCTTGATGTAGACGTTGGTTTCGCCGATCTGGGACTTGTAATTGAAGTCGGTGCGGAAGACCATCGACCAGTTGTCGTTGAACGCCGTGGCCAGAGTAAGGTAGCCGCGCTTGACGTCGAAACCGTAACCCGTGGGGTCGATATTCGTCCCGTCTTTGCTGTTCCGGATATAGCTCAGGTTGGAATAGATCTTGACGCCCAGCGTGGTGTGCTGGCTCAGGTAGCTTATGCTGCCGGGATCGGCGGCGTAAGCCGCGGTCGAGACTGTGGAGACCGCCAACAGGACAGCGGTCCCCGCTAGTATCTTTCTCACTTTGATAACCTCCAGATTTCCATGAATAAAGCAACGGCCAACCCATTCCCCAGCCGTTGAGCGCGCAGGTTAGGGTTGCCGTGTGACGGCCAGATGACAGGAACGTGAACTTTGTATGGCGGCTCGCGGAAAAATCCGCGATTACCCGTTTGTTATCAACCGATTATCCGGTGACGATTCGGCGCTGCGGGAAAACACAGCTGAACGTTGCGCCCGCCCCGGCCGCGCTTTCCACTTCCAGGGCACCGTCATGACGCTCCAGGGCGTGCTTGACGATCGCCAATCCGAGCCCGGTCCCCCCGCTGGCGCGGGAACGGCCGACGTCAACGCGGTAGAAACGCTCGGTCAGGCGGGGGATCTCCGACGCCGGGATGCCCGGGCCGTTGTCGCTGACGGCAAAGCGCGCGCCCTGGGCGCAGGGCGCCCAGGAAATGCTGATCTTGCTGCCGGCCGGCGTGTGCTGTACCGCGTTGGTGATCAGGTTGGAGAACACGCTCTGCAACTCGTTGGCCTGGCCGCCGAGATACAACCCCGGCGTGATATCGAGCCGGATGTGATGGCGGCCGCCCGAGAGCGAATCCGCCTGCCTCGCGAGCCGCTCTATCAGGCTCGGAACGTCGACCCGCTCCGCCTCCGCCCGCGCACTCTCGGACTCGAGCCGCGCGAGTGTCAGCATGTCATTGACGATATCCTCCATGCGGGCCGACTGCTGGACCATGTCGCCGAGCGGCTTCTGCCAGGGCTTCAGGCCCTTACCCGCGATCGCGTCTTCGTGGATCATGTCCAGGTAGCCGCGCAGCACCGTCAGCGGGGTACGCAGTTCGTGGGAGGCATTGCTGACGAAATCCCTCCGGGTCTGCTCCAGGCGGAGCAACTCGCGCTGGATGTCGCCCCACAGGCCCCGGGCCCGGGGCGTGCGGGCAATGCCCGCCCCCCTCAGGCGGCGGTATAGCAGTAGCGCGTTGGCGAGATGCCACGCGAGATACGTCGCGCAGGCGGCCAGCAGCGCGGCCCAGAGGACGTGGAAGACGACGCCGAGCACGGCGGCGAGCACGAACCAGATTGCCGCCAGCACTAATTCCCGGCGCCAGGCCTCCTTCACGATTGCGTCGAGAACCGGTAGCCGCTGCCGCGCACGGTCTGCACCCAGTGCTCGTAACCGTAGGGCGCCAGCGCCTTGCGCAATCGAAGGATATGGACGTCCACGGTGCGCTCCTCGACATAGACGTTGCGCCCCCAGACCCGGTCCAGGAGCTGCTCGCGCGTGTAGACCCGCTCGGGATGGCCGACGAAGAACGCCAGGAGGCGGTATTCCGTCGGACCGAGTTCGACCGGCTTGCCGTCGGCGCTGACCCGCTGACCGGCGCCGTCCACGACGAGCCCGCCGACCTCCAGGCGCTGTTCCGCTCCGCCCGGCAGCGTGCGGCGCAGTACGGCCCGGATGCGGGCCACCAGTTCCGAGGGCGAGAATGGCTTGGTAACGTAGTCGTCGCAGCCGAAGTCCAGGCCGCGCACCCGGTTTTCCTCCTCGGCACGCGCGGTCACCATGATGACCGGCAGTTCCCGCGTCGATTCCTCCGCCTTCAGCTCGCGGGCGAAATCGATCCCGCTGGTGCCGGGCAGCATCCAGTCGAGCAGCACCAGATCGGGCGCCTGCTCGGCAATCGCGAGCCGGGCCGCGCGGGCGTCTTCCGCCTCGTCCACCTGGAAGCCGGCGCGCTCCAGGCTGAAGCGCATCATTTGCCGGATCGGCTCTTCATCCTCGACGACCAGTATGCGTTTGTCTTCCATTGCCATGGCTATTGCCTGTTCCACGGTGGGTTTCAGTTTATTTCGGATATATGACTATTGTGTGACAAATCGGCGCCGATCGGAATGGTAGCGTCTCGCCATGGCAGTACACTAGAAGGCGGTTTCCAGCCATGCCGCATCATGAATGACGCCCCGCAGACCGCCGAAGAGCACCGTCTCCGACTGCGCAACCTGCAGCCCGGAGACTACGCCGACATCAAGGCCGTGATGGACCGCATCTATACCGGCGCGCTGGGCGGCGGATGGACGCGGGAGCAATTCCTGTCCCAGCTGGCCCGGTTCCCGGACGGCCAGATCTGCATCGAAGACCACGGCCGGGTCGTGGCGGCGGCAATGACGCTGATCGTGGACTACGAGCAATACGGCGACCAGCACACGTATGCCGAAATCACCGCCGACGGCTACTTCACTACCCACGACCCCGACGGCGACGTGCTCTATGGCGCCGAGGTATTTGTCGACCCCGACTACCGCGACATGCGCCTGGGGCGGCGTCTTTACGACGCCCGCAAGGAATTATGTCGCAAGCTGGGTCTGCGCGCCATCATCGCGGGCGCCCGTATTCCGGGCTATCACGACTACGCCGACAAGATGGCCCCGGAGGAATACCTGGAACTGGTCCGCCGGCGCGAGCTGCGCGATCCCATCCTGAGCTTCCAGCTCGCGAACGATTTCCACGTGCGCCGCATCATCCGCGGCTATCTGCCCGAGGACAAGGCGTCGCGCGGCTACGCCACCATCGTCCAGTGGAACAACATCTTCTACAACCAGAAGCGCCCGACGCTGATCGGCGGGCGCAAGTCGATCGTGCGCCTGGGCACCGTGCAATGGCAGATGCGGCCCATGCGCACCGTGGACGAGTTGATGCAGCAAGTCGAGTTTTTCGTTGACGCCCTCGCCGGCTACCAGTCCGACTTCGCCGTCTTCCCGGAATTCTTCAACGCACCGCTCATGGGACAGTTCGACCAGAGCAATCCCGCCGAGGCGATGCGTGAACTCGCCCAGTTCACCGACGAGATCTGCGACCGGATGCAGCAGCTGGCGGTGGGCTACAACATCAACATCATCTCCGGCAGCCTGCCCGTCTACCGCAACCGCGAACTTTACAACGTCTCGCTGCTCTTCCGCCGTGACGGCACCCGCGACGAGCAATACAAGCTGCACGTCACGCCGGACGAGCGGGCGTACTGGGGGGTCAAGGGCGGCAACGAACTCAAGGTGCTGGATACCGACGTCGGGAAGATCGGCATCCTCGTCTGCTATGACTGCGAGTTTCCGGAACTGTCGCGCATCCTCGCGGAACAGGGCATGCGCATCCTCTTCGTGCCGCTCTGGACCGACACCAAGAACGGCTACCTGCGGGTGCGCGCCTGCGCCCAGGCCCGCGCGGTGGAAAACGAGTGCTACGTCGCGATCACCGGCAACGTCGGCAACCTGCCCAAGGTGGAAAACGCGGACATCCAGTACTCGCAATCCGCGGTATTCTCGCCCTGCGACTTCGCCTTCCCCCATGACGGCATCGTCGCCGAAAGCACACCCAACACGGAAATGACGCTGATCGCCGACCTCGACTTCAACCGGCTGCGGCGTCTGCGCAACGAGGGTTCGGTGCAGAACTTCCGCGACCGCCGCCTCGACCTCTACCAGGTCCGCTGGCTGGGAGGCGACAAAAAGGACTGAGGGGCGCATGCGCTCCTCAGTGCAGTGCGGGGATCGGCAGACCTCAGCCGCCGCCGGCATTCGACTGGTGCTGCGAATGCGTGGCATTGAGTCTACGCATCCACGGCAATACCGCCAGGGCAATGATCATGCACCCAATGGAAGCGTAACCCAATTCGGTGAACAGGGTGGTATATATGTGCATACTCTGGACCGGGTTGGTTATATTTTTCGGCACACTTGCCAGCGTGGCAACAAACCCGCCCAGATACATGGAAATACCGACCGCCACGAAATAAGCGCCCATCATGAACCCGCCCATCCGCGCCGGCACATAACGCGCCACGAAGGCCAGGCCCAGACCGCTGATCAGCAGCTCGCCCAGAGACTGGAAACCGTAGCCGAAAATCATCACCCAGGAGGACGCCTTGCCGTCGACAGCAAAATGACCTGCCGATCCATAGATAAAAAAGCCGATCGAGACCATTGCAAAACCGAGGGCAAACTTGGCCGCGATCGACAGATCCTTCCCGCGCCGACTGGCAGCGTTGTATATCCAGGCGAGGATCGGGCTGAGAATGAATATCCAGATCGGATTGAGCGCCTGGAACTGCGCGGGCGCCCAAGTGAATAGATGCAAGCCGAACAGCTGCTGGTGCCAATCGACGTTGCGCAATGCGAACAGGTTCAGCGACGTTGGCATTTGCTGGTAAAAGGCAAAGAAAAGAACAGTTTGCACCGTCAAAACCAGCGCCACGATAAGCCCCGCACGTTCCTCCTGCCGGCTTTTCATGATCAGATAGCCAAATATGCTTAGCACCGTAACTGCCGCGGCATAAACGAACAGGCGCGCGACCAGTTCATAGTTGAGAATGAATGCGGACAGGAAAACGATCGCCACGCCGCCCGCCAGGACGGCACTCAGTTTCGGAACGGAGAAGGGTTGGCTGTCCGGTTCGGAGCCGATGTGATCGAGCGTATGGCGCATCGCGAAGTAGTTGGTGAGCCCCACCAGCAGGCCGAAACAGCTCACGGCAAAGGCGGCATGCCACCCGAAGCCGTGTCCGTAGTGCGCATTAACGTAGTTTTTGATCCAGGGCGTAAGCACCATGGAAATCGCTGATCCGATATTTACCGCCATGTAGTAGATGGTGAAGGCGCTATCGATCTTGGCGTCGTCCCCTTCGTAGATCTTGCGCACCATGTTCCCGGCGTTGGCCTTGAAGAGCCCGTTGCCGACCACGATTATGCCCAAGGCAAAGAACAGGAATACGTAACTCACGTTGGGCACGACCATGAGCGCGTAACCGAGGGCCAGCACCATCGCGCCGAGCAACATCGTGCGCCGCGTACCCAGTATCTTGTCGCCGACCCAACCGCCGATGGCGGGCGATACATAAATCAACGCCGCGGCGGCGCCCCAGGTCAGGTTGGCGCGGTCGTCGGAAAAGCCGAGGCGCTGAACCATGTAGTACACGATGAGCGCCTGCATGCCGTAATAGCCGAAGCGCTCCCACATCTCGATGAGGAAGACGGTACTGAAGGAACGCGTCCGGGATACGGGAAGGTTCTGGTCTGACATGATCGGTCCCTGCTGTATTAAAAGTAAATTACGACGAATTGCGCCGCGGCGGCGAGTGGCAGTTTTCCGCGGCGTCCTGTACTCATGGCGTCAAACTGTGATTGCGCCCGCAATTGGGGCAGGTGACGACGCTCTTCGGAAACCCCGGCGGCACCTTGAGCGTCGTACCGCACGGGCAGCGGATGAATCGGTAGCCCTGGGCGCTCCACAGCGCGTTGGTGGTCTCGCGCCGGCGGC
>JBJKSR010000385.1:0-3475 GCA_046703965.1 Gammaproteobacteria bacterium
CCATGAAGGTTAGCACATACACCCGATACGTCCGATTGTGGAGAACGCCGCCGATGAACCCCGTCGCCACATACAGGACGAACACAGCGTTGGCATACTTCGCCCCGCTGACCGCCCGCACGCTGGCAACGAAGCCGCGATCCTGCCCGGGCTTCGCCGGCCACCAGACACTGATCGACTGGTGCGTCAGCGCCCCGACCAGGGCGATTGCCAGCAACGCATGGCATAGCAGCAGAACCGTAAGCAGGTTCACGCCCGCGCCCTAGTGTCCGGACGCTCGATTGCGACCGATCACGCGTGCAGGATCTCGCCGCACCGCGCCGTCCCTCAATCCAGCGGTTCGACCTTGACGATCTCGGCGCGGTGATTCGAGCCGGCCCAGAGGACCGGGCGAGGTCCGCGCGCATCGACGTAAACGCGCCGTATGTTCGTCGACCCGGGCAGAAGATACTCGGTGAACTTCCCGGTCTTAAGGTTCAGTCGATCGACCCGGTCCGTCAGCATCGACCCCGCCCAGACCTCGTCGAACTTCGCGGAATAGGCGACGTCGTAAGGGTCGCTCCACGGCGTCGGCAGCGTCCACTCGGTAATCCTCTTGGTCCTCGGGTCGAACATGCCGATAGCATTGCCGTTGTACTCGGCGAACCATAGCCGATCCTGGTTATCCACCATCCCGCGTCGGGGCCGCGAATACGGTGTGGGGGTGTAATACACCGTGGCGACGTGAGTGTGCTTGTTGAAATAGCCGACCCGGGTGCCGCCGAAGTTGAGCAGGTAGACGTTGTTCTTGAGAACGGTCGGAATCTGATAGGCGGGAACAAGCTTCCCCTGGGCATCCCGTTCAGGGAAGTGCTGCCACTTTCCCGTCTTCGGATCAAGCCGCAGCAGGGAATGGTCGTACTGATTGTTGGTCCAGACATAGCCGTCAACGTTCGAATGCTCAGGCGAGACGAAGGACTCCTGCGTCGAGCCATTCTGCCAACGTGCGGGAATCTTGAAGATCTTTACGGCCTTAGTCCTCGGGTTGATCCTTGCGATCGCCCCCTGGTACATCATGGCAAGCCAGAGGTCGCCGTGCGGACCCCGCTCGATGTCGAGCGAGCCTCGCGGTTCTCCCGGCTTGAGCAACGGCAGGTGTATCTGCGTCACCTTGCCCGTCTTCGGATTCATCTCACCAACGTACTGCTCAGTGAAGTCGGAGAACCAGACGTTGCCCTGCCGATCGAGGATGACGTCGTGCGGGCCCCAGGTCTTACGCGGCAGCTTGTATGTGGTGATGATGACATGCGTCGCCCGGCCCGTCGGGCGCGGCAGCGTCTTCAGCGCATAGGACCGCACCGGCCCATGGCTAAGATTGATCTTGGCGAGGATCCGCGACTCTATGGCCAGGATCTTCGGCTTCGGCTGGCGATGGCGCGGACCGGGAGCGAGCGGCTGCGGGCGCAGCGGCGTGCTGCCGGAAGAGAAGCTGGACATCAGCTTGAGGATCGCCGGCCACTGGGCTCGCGTGAACGTCGAATCCGCCGGACGCCATAGCATGTGGCAGCCAACGCAGTTGGTGAAGAACACCTTCTGCTTGCGGGGCAGCGGGAAGCTCATGATCCACGCGGCGTTCGTGAGCTGCGCGGACAGGTTCTTGGTCTTTGCCAGCCACAGGTTGGCCGTCGTCGTTCTTGCGCCGGCGACGTCGGCGGATCTAGGGCCCTTGAGGACGTAGCCGATGGCGCGGATGGCGAGGTGGTAATGCCCGGGCTCGAGTCGGTCGGCGGGGAAGCGGTAATGGCCCTTGCTGTTGGTGACGACGGTCGTGGTGATGGTCGAACCGACTTCCGTGGCGCTGACCAGCACCCCCTCCATCGGGCCCTCGGCTGCGGAGGTAACCCGCCCGGTCAGCGCGCTTCGTGCCGACCGCGCAAAGGCAGTAGGCGCTGCAAGAATAAGAAGAAGGAGACTCGCCGCGAGAACCGCTCGATTTTTCGAACCCATCTTGAACTCTCCCTTGGCTGAACGTCAGCTTGTTACGTTTTGTATCTTGCGAGGCACATCCCGCCCGAGGAGAAGCCGGCGCGCTAACCGAGCCCTGCGCTGCTCAATCAATATCCCACCGCCGGCTGCTTCCGTCAAACGGGGTGGTGGCCGTATCGAAATGTAATAAATTATCTTACAAACTGACTGAGGTGCTCTTGCCCGCCCTCGGCTGACGAAGACAGAGGGTCCCGTCACAAGCATCAATGATGGAAGAACCAAGCACCGCGGCGCTGCGGCGTCCCCGGGGCATCATGAGGCGCCGTGCCGCCGGTCGGTAGGCGCGCGGAGCCCGGCAGAGGTAGCGGTCCCCTCCGGCGCCTGAGGAAAGGGACGCCTCGCGCGCTGTTGCTATAATGGTGCGCCCCACACCGGGAGGAAGCCCGTGGAAGAAGCTGTCCGTCGTGCCCTTGCGCCCACCCCGCGGGAGATCGCCGCGATGAGAGTGAGCTCGAACGCCGAGATCGCACGCCAGGTGCTGCGCGACGGTGGCCGTCTGCTCGATATCGGCTGCGGTGACGGCAGATTCAGCCGTGCGGTCGCCGGCCTGTTCAAGGCCGTGAGCGGCATCGACATCAATTCGAAGCGCATCGAGCAGGCGCGGGCGTTTGAGCGCGAGGCCGGGCTCGCCATCGACTTCCGAGTTGGGCCTGCCGAGCACCTTCCCTACGCGGACTCGAGCTTCGACGTCGTGACCTTCTCCAACAGCCTGCATCACGTGACAGCTCCGGCCGCCGCGCTCCAAGAGGCCGTACGGGTCCTGCGCGACGGCGGCGTGCTTTACGTCATGGAGCCGGTGCCGGCCGGCAACTACCACGAAGCGACGTGCCTCGTGAACGACGAAACCGTCGTGAGAACGGCTGCCTACCGGGAACTCGCACGGGTGTCCGTGCTCGGCCTGAGGCCCGAGCGCGAGATCATGTACCGCGCGCGTCGCCAGTTCGTGGATTTCGACGCGTGGCGCGCGGATCAGATCGATCGCGACCCAAAGCGAAAGGCGCTCTTCGATGCACAGCCACAGGAGGTCCGTCGACGGTTCGAGGCAAACGCCGAGCACATCGACGGCCACCTCGCCTTCGACCAGGTGTTTCGCGTCAACTTGTTGCGCAGACCGGGCGCGGAGGTCCAGCCGTCTTTTGCCGGCGACGAGTGACGGGCGCTCGGCCAGACGGCCGCCGGCGTCGTTCGCGAGCCATGCTCCGCCTTGCGTGATCGGCGCCCGGAGGAGTCATGGGCGTGGCGGCTCGCATCGACAGGGCCGGGCGATGCGGCGCCGGTTTCCAGCAGTCGCCGCACGCCTGGTGCGGCCCTGGCCCGGTAGATGACGGTGCCATCCAACCCCCCCGACTGGCGTGAGCTCGCCGGACTGACGTCCGCCGAGGCCGCGAAGCGCCTGCGTGCGGAGGGCTACAACGAATTGCCGGAGAGCGGCCGCCGCACGATGCCTGCC
>JBJKSR010000386.1:0-7946 GCA_046703965.1 Gammaproteobacteria bacterium
GAGGCAAGGCGGCGCTTCATGCTGGAGAGGCGGATTCTCGCAAGGCTGGAGCATCCGAACATAGCCCGCCTTCTGGACGGCGGCGTGAGCGACGACGTGCCGTATCTGGTCATGGAATACGTCGAGGGCAAGCCGCTCGATGTGTACTGCGAAGAAAAACGCCTCGGTATCGACGCACGGTTGGGCTTGTTCCTGACGGTGTGCGAGGCCGTTGCCTACGCGCACCGTAATCTCGTCATTCACCGGGACCTCAAACCGAGGAACATACTGGTCACCGAGACGGGGAACGTCAAACTGCTCGATTTCGGTATTGCCAAGTTGGCCGCTCCCCGGGCGGAGGATGCGCCGACCTTGACGCGCCTGGGCTCGCGCCCGTTGACGCCGGCCTATGCCAGCCCGGAACTGTTGAAGGGGGAAGACGTTACCACCGCAAGCGACGTCTATGCCCTGGGCGTGCTGCTGTACAAGCTGCTGTGCGGACAACTTCCCTACGATCTGTCCGAATCGAACGAGAGCGAGTCCATACGGCGGATTTGCGAAACGCTGCCGCGATTGCCCAGCCGGTCGCAACTGACGGCAAAGGCGGCCGGCTTGAGCTCCGAGCGGTTGCGCCGACGGCTTTCCGGTGATCTTGACATGATCGTCATGAAAGCCTTGCGCAAGGAGCCGGAGCGGCGCTATGCCACCGTCGAACAATTGATCGATGATATCGGCCGCCATCTTGCGAACAAGCCGGTCCGGGCGCGGCCCGATACGGCCGGCTACAGGTTGTCGCGTTTCTTCAGGCGCCATCGTGTCGGCACCATAACCACGGCGGCGGTGATCGGACTGGCCATCGCGTCCGGCAGCCTGATTACAACCTATGCCGTTCGGGTTACCCGGGAAAGAAACCAGATTGCGCTGGAGCGGGACAAGGCGCGGCAGGAAGCGAAATTCCTGGCCGGGATATTCGGCAACACCGATCCCGGCACGACGCGCGGCAAGCAAATCACGGCGGGTAAACTTCTCGATCGCGGTGTGCTCGACATCGAAAAGGACTTGACCGACCAGCCCGTGCTCAAGGCAGACCTGCAGGAACAGATAGGCGCGATCTATTCCCACTTGAGCCTGTACAAAAAGGCCAGATTGCTGCTGGGGAAAGCGCTTGCACAACACGAGAAAACCTACGGCGAAAACAGCATACAGACGGAGAAGAACCTGATGGAGCTGGCAAAGGTCGCTGAAAAGCAGGGCGACTACAAGACATCGGGGCGCTTCTACCGGAAGGCGCTCTCCATTGCCGGAGGTCTGGACCGCGGAAGGGACGGCCCGGCCCGTATCCGCGCGCTCGACGGCCTCGCCTATCTGGAGGTGGTGGAGGGGCACTATCAACAGGCGAGGACGCACCTGGACCACGTGCTGGAAATGAAACGCAAGCGCTACGGTACGGACTCCGCCAGTGTTGCCGACACGCTTGCCGGCCTGGGGGCGCTCGATTTCCAACGCGGTTTTTACGGCCTGTCCGAGGCTTTCGACAGGAAGGCCCTGGACATACGGGAACATCTGTACGGACGCGTTCATCCGGCTGTTGCCAGCAGCCTCGGGGACATGGCGAACGACCTGGCAATGGAGGGCCGGTACGCCGAAGCGCGGAAGTTGATGAATCGGGTGCTGGACATGCAGAAGAAGCTTTACCATGGGCCGCAGGAGCTCACTGCCGTGACGCTTCATGACCTGGCGCGGGTTTTGCGCTTTGAGGGGCACGTTGCCGAGGCGATAAGCAAGGAGCGGACCGCAATAAGAATGGGACGGCATTTATGGAATGAACCCCACCCGCGCCTCGGGAACTTCTATTCCCAATTGGGATACATGCTGATTCTGCAAGGCGAATATTCCAAGGCGCGTGCGGCACTCGGCAAGGCGAAAGCCAATTACGTCCACCTTATGCCATCGAATGATTACCGGATGGGGATTGTGGATTACGGTATGGCCCGTGCGGACATGGGCGCTGGAAACTATGTCCGGGCGGAAAAAGAATACCGGCGAGCCGTCTCCATTTATCGCAAGGCGTATCCGCACGAGAAGTGGAAAGTCGGGCGCATCGAAAGCGAACTTGGCGATTGCCTGCGCAAGGAGAAAAAATTTGCGGCTGCGAAACCGTTGCTGTTACGCGGCTATCGGGTGCTATCCATAAAATTGGGAGCTGACGACGGCACTACGCAATTGGCGTTACGACGGCTCGTGAAGTTGTACAGGGATACGGGGAATGCCTCAGAGGCGGCTCACTATCGGGCTCTTTATGCGCACCATGCTTCTTCATCCGCCTCCAGCGCCGGGGGGTGAACGATGCCGGAGGTTTTAATGGGGGGCAGTGCCATGGAAGGGAAAGGAATGATGCGCCGGAATTTCCGGTGCGGCCGGTGAGACAGCCGATAGCGGCGGCGGGCGGACCCGTCCGGTCCGCTGGCGAGAGAGCGCTTCCTCGGCACTGCAGAAAAAGCAAGGCGTATTTTGTTCAACAGGAGAAATCGGCATGAAAATCAAAAGCAAGCGTCGAATTCCGTTTGCTTATCCGCGTATGGCAATCATGGGCGTGTCCTTGCTGGGGATGGTACTGATTGCCGTGCCTTCGTATGCACTGCAGGCCAAGGCCGGCGGCAAGGCGTCGTCCACGCCGGAGTGGGTCTACCCGGTGATTCCCGGCTTCGGCGGCGTGCATCCCCGTCCCGATCTTCCGGTCCGCCCGGACCCGAAGGAAACCTACCGCGTTTTCGTGGATGTTGTTTCGGCGGAGCGTGACCCTTCCGGGCACTTTTATTCTCTGCAACGCCTTGCCCGGCTCGTCAACCTGATGGCTTATGCGAAGGTGCCGGCTTCTCATGTGCATATCGTCGCGTTGCTGGACGAGAAAGTGGGCTATGCCGCCGGCACCGACGCCTTCTACCGCAAGGCCTTTGGCGGCGACAATCCCAACCTGCGGCTGATTCACGCCCTCAAGAAGGCGGGTGTGAAGATGCTCGTATGCAGCCAGGGCCTGGCCGAGAACAACATTCCGGACGGCGCGATCGATCCGGATGTGACGATCACCCTCTCGGCCCTGACCGACATGGTGGTCTACGGCCATAAGGGTTATAGCTACATGCGTTTATAGAACGCCGGTCCGATCGGGCATCGGTGCCCGATCGCCGGGTAGCGGAATGTGACGCGGGCGACTGCCCAACGCTCCCGGGTGTTCCTTGTGCGCTTCAGGCGGTTCGCCGATTCGCGTCACGGCTACCTGAATGCTAGTATTCAGCCTCGAATCCATTCCGGAGCGGCCGGGAAATGGCCAAGGGCAGCCACGACTACGAGAATGATCCGCGTAATGCGGATATCAGGATCAACATCAACGGCGAGGTGTTTCCGCGCGACGAGGCGAAGGTCTCGGTCTTCGACAGCGGATTCATGCTGGGGGACGGCGTCTGGGAAGGCCTGCGCCTGCACGACGGGGGCCTCCCGTTCCTGGACCAGCACCTGGACCGGCTGTACGAAGGTGCCAAGACGCTCGACTTCGACATTGGCCTGGACCGCAACCAGCTGACGGAGCGTATTCTCGAGACGCTTCGTGCCAACGGCATGCGGGACGGCGTGCACATCCGGTTGATGGTCACCCGCGGCGTCAGGGCTACGCCCTACCAGGACCCGCGGGTCATCGTCAGCCCGCCGACCATCGTGATCGTTCCCGAGTACAAGACGCCGTTGCCGGATACGCTCGAGAAGGGCATTCGCCTGTACACGGTGTACGTGCGCCGCGGCGCGCCCGACGTGCAGGACCCGAAGCTCAACAGCCATTCCAAGCTCAACTGCATCATGGCCTGCATCCAGGCAACGAAAGCCGGCTACGACGAAGGCCTGATGCTCGACCCGCACGGGTTCGTTTCCACGTGCAATTCCACGCATTTCTTCATCGTCCGGCGGGGCGAGGTCTGGACCTCCACGGGCAAGTACTGCCTGGGCGGCATCACCCGCGCGAACGTCATCCGGGTGTGCCGCGAGCAGGGCATTCCCGTGTTCGAAAAGGACTTCAGCCTGACCGACGTCTACGGCGCCGACGAGGCCTTCGTGACCGGCACCTTCGCCGGCGTGGTACCCGTACGCGAAGTGGACGGGCGCATCCTCGGCACGGGCGCGCGTGGGCCGATGGCCGAACGCCTGCAGAAGCATTACCGCGAGCTGCTGGTCCGCGAGTCGGAGAACGGAGTGAGGGTGTGACCCGACCCGTGCGGATCGCGATGTGGTCGGGGCCGCGCAATATCTCTACGGCAATGATGCGCGCATGGGAAAACCGCGGCGACACCGTGGTCACGGATGAACCGCTGTACGCGCACTACCTGCTGGCCACCGGCGCGCCGCATGCCATGCGCGAGGCCGTCATCGCCTCCCAGGAAAACGATTGGCGCCGCGTGGTGAAAACCCTGTGCGGGTCCGTGCCGGAGGGCAAGGCCGTGTGGTACCAGAAGCACATGACCCAGCACGTGACGCCGGACATGGAACTGGACTGGCTGGGTGGCCTGACCAACGCCTTCCTGATCCGCGATCCCGACGAGGTGGTGGCATCGTTCGCGCGACGCCGCGACGAGCCGGCCTTGTGGGAGCTGGGATTCGAGATGCAGGCCCGGCTGTTCGACGCGGTGGTCGAGCTGACGGGCGAAGCGCCGCCCGTACTCGATGCGCGCGACGTGCTCGAAGACCCGGAACGGGCGCTGCGGACCCTGTGTACGGCCGTGGGCGTTCCCTTCAGTGAGCGCATGCTGACCTGGCCGCCCGGCCCCCGGGCGAGCGACGGCGTCTGGGCGGAACACAGGTACGACGCGGTGCGCGCCTCCACCGGTTTCGCGCCGTACCGGGCGCGCGACGTGTCACTGTCCGGTGAATTGCAGCGCCTCGCCGATGCCTGCCGCCCCCATTACGAGCGGCTCTATCGCTATCGCAGCATTGCATGAAGAAGTTCTCACAACGGCGCAACGGCGCAACGGTCGATCCAGTGCCTTCCGTAGGAGCGATGGAATTCCGGCGGCCCCGCTTTTGCGGCGGGGACCGTTGCTCCCGCAGGCCGGCCCGCAGTTCCCCGGTTTGTTTCTTTTCTTCGTTGCGGTCGTTGCGCCGTTGCGAGAGCGTTAAACATGCAGACTAAGCTGCGCAAGGAGGCGGGTGTGGTCGGCCTGTTCCTGGCCGGCGTCACTACCATGATCGGCTCCGGCTGGCTCTTCGCGCCGCTGGCCGCGGCACGCGGGGCGGGACCGCTCAGCATCGGCGCCTGGATCACGGCCACGGTGGTGATTGCGTTGCTCGCGCTGGTCTATGCCGAACTCGGCCCGATGTTCCCGAAGAGCGGCGGGCTGGTGCACATGAGTCTGGTCAGCCACGGCCCGCTGGTCGGGCGGGTGTGGAGCTGGATCCTGTTTGTGGCCTATGTCTCGATCGCGCCGGTGGAGGCGATGGCCGTGGTGACCTACGCGGACAGCTATATCCACGGCCTCGTCGACCCGCAGACGCTGCTGCTCACGCCGACCGGCGTCTGGGCGTCGGTGCTGGTGCTTGCGGCCATGACGGCGCTCAACTTCATGGTGCTGCGGCTGGTGCTGCTGTTCAACAGCATCGCGACCTGGATCAAGGTCTGCACGCCGATCGGCACGATCGTCATCCTGCTCGTGTTTTCGCACCACGCGTCGAACCTGGGCGTCGCCGCGGATACGCCCCATCCCTGGGGCAGCATGTTCGCTTCCGTCTCGACAGCGGGCGTGTTCTTTTCCCTGTTCGGCTTCCGCCAGCCGATCGATCTCGCCGGCGAGGCGAAGAACCCCGGGAGGGCTCTGCCCATAGCGGTGCTCGGGACCATCGTCGCCGGCGCCGCCATTTTCATCGTGTTGCAGTACGCGTTCGTGACGGCGGTCCCGCCCGCGCAGCTCGCGTCCTCGGGGTGGCGGACGCTGTCCTTCGCCGGGGTCGCGGGCCCGTTCGCGGGCCTGGCTCTGGTCATCGGCGCCTCGTTCTGGGCCACCGTGCTGTATGCCGATGCCATCGTCTCGCCGGCCATGTGCGGGTACATGTGGGTGACGACGACGCCGCGGATCCTGCACGCGATGGGCGAGGAGCGTCTGTGGCCGCGGTTCTTTTCCCGGGTGAACCGCCACGGCGTGCCGTGGGTCGGCGTGCTCGCGACGTTCGCGATCGGGACCCTGTTCCTGCTGCCGTTTCCTTCATGGCAGAAGCTGGTGACCTACGCGTCTTCCGCCACCGTGCTGTCCTACGGCATCGGCCCGGTGGTGCTGCTCGCGATGCGCGGGGCCCAGCCCGACCTCGAGCGCCGTTCCTTCCGCCTGCCGGCGCCGCGGATCATGGCGTCGCTGGCCTTCATCGCGTCCAATTTCGTCATGTTCTGGGCCGGCTATGCGGCGTTGAGCTTCCTGCTTGCGCTGATTGCCGGTGCGTTCGCCTGCTACGTCGCCTACCGGCTGCTGCAGCGCCGGGGCCTCGGCGACCTGGCCGAGTGGCGCCCGGCGTGGTGGCTCGTTCCGTATTTCCTGGGTATGTGGCTGATCTGCTATGCAAGCCCGGTGTCGATGGGCGGAACCGGGCTGTGCAACATTTTCGAGGGTATGGGTGCCGTGGTGGTGCTGTCGCTGGCCACCCTGTGGCTGGCACTGGCGAACAAGTTGCCCGACGCCAGGATCGCGGAATCCTACCGCGGCGTGATCGGTTTGCCGGGCGGGCAGGGAACTCGGCCCCCGCGGTAGGGCCGGGCTACGGCCCCGCGAGGATCAGGCGCGCGGCGTTTTCGGCGATCAGCGTCGTGGCGATGTTGGTATTGGCGCCGATGAGCGTGGGCATCACCGAGGCGTCGGCAATCCGCAGGTTCCGCACGCCCCGCACCCGCAGTTCCGGGTCGACGACGGCTAGTCCGTCGGTGCCGAATCGGCAGGTGCCGACCGGATGGTAGATGGTTTCCGCCCGGCGGCGGACCAGGTCCTCGACCTCGGCGTCCCCGGCCGGCTCCCGGCGGGGAATGAACGGGCGCAGGCGCCAGGGCGCGAAGGCGGGCTGGCGGAGTATCTCGAAGGCCCGGCGCACGCCCGCGGCCAACGTTGCCAGGTCGGCTTCGTCCTCCAGATACCGGGGGTCGATCAACGGGTCGGCCAGCGGGTCGGAGCTATCCAGGCCGATGCGGCCGCGGCTCGCCGGATACAGGCCGCACACGTGCAGCGCGCAGCCTGCGAAGAACGTCGTACGCACCAGCTTGCGCCCATGGTCCTGCTGCACGGCGGGCAGGAAGTGGAGCTGCAGGTCCGGGCGGCTCAGCGAGGCGTCGCTGCGGATGAAGCCGCCGGCTTCGGCGAGGTTGCTCGTGAACGGTCCCGTCCGGCTCAGGCGGTAGTCGACCAGGGCCCGGATCTTCCCGGGAAGGTCCTGCGGCCGGGCCGAGAGGCCGCCGCCCCGGGCATAGCTCACGAGCGTGACGTCGAGGTGGTCCTGCAGGTTGTAGCCGACGCCGGACAGCTCGTGTGCGACCGTGATGTCGAGGGCGCGCAATCCCTCTGCAGGACCGATGCCGGAAAGCAGTAGCAGGTGGGGACTTCCGACCGCCCCGCAGCTCAGGATCACCTCCCGGCGGGCCGCGACCCCGTGCCGCGTGCCGTCGCTGCGTTGTACCGAAACGCCCGTTGCGCGCTTCTCCCCGTCCAACTCAATCCTGAGCGCGCGGGTGTCCACCAGTACCGAGAGATTCCGGCGTGAGCGGGCGGGTTCCAGGAAGGCGCTCGCGTTTTCCCAGCGCTCGCCCTGCTGCTGAAAGACGGGATAGAAACCGACGCCGTCCGGCCGGTCCACGTTGAAATCGGGCAGCGCGGGATAGCCCGCCTCGCGGGCCGCGCTCACGAACGCTTCCGAGATCGGGTGGCGGTAGCGAAGCGGGTTGATGGCCAGGCGGT
>JBJKSR010000387.1:0-2536 GCA_046703965.1 Gammaproteobacteria bacterium
ATGGCAATCCATGTTACGGTGAACGGCAAGACGCATGAGGTCAGCGTGGACCCGCAGATGCCGCTTCTGTGGGTGATCCGCGATGCGCTGAACCTGACGGGCACGAAATTCGGCTGCGGCGAGGGCCTCTGCGGCGCCTGCACCGTGCACATCGAAGGCCGGGCGACGCGCTCCTGCATCACGCCGGTATCCAGCGTCGCGGGCAAAAAAATCACTACGATCGAGGGCCTATCGCCGGATAGCAGCCACCCGGTGCAGCGCGCCTGGGACGAGGTCGACGTTCCGCAGTGCGGCTACTGCCAATCGGGCCAGATCATGTCCGCGGCAGCCCTGCTCGCCGACAATCCGCATCCCACCGATGCGGAAATCGAACAGGCCATGGCCGGCAACATCTGCCGCTGCGGCACCTATCAACGGATTAAAGAGGCCATTCGCCGCGCCGCCATGCATGGCAGCGCGGCTCCGGCCGCCGGCGAGGAGTTCGATCGCCTGGCGCCAGGGCTTGTCGTGGGAGGCGCGAAATGAGCCCGATCACCACCCGAATCGATCGCAGAAGGTTTCTCCAGACGGGCCTGGCCGGCGCCACGGGCCTGGTCCTCGGTTTCTACCTGCCCGGACGCCACGAAGTCCTCGCCGCTGACGCCGCGCCCGTCGATGTCAACGCCTTTATCCACATCAGCCCGGATAACACGGTCACCATCCTGGTCGGCAAGTCGGAAATGGGCCAGGGCGTGGCTACGTCGCTCCCGATGCTCGTGGCCGAAGAACTCGAATGCGATTGGAAGGGGATCCGCTTCGAGGTTGCCCCGGCTGCCCGCGTGTATTTCAATCCGCACCTGCACGCGCAAGGGACCGGCGGCAGCAGCAGCATCAACACCAGTTGGGAACCCTTGCGCCGGGTTGGCGCTACGGCTCGCGAGATGCTCATCGAGGCCGCCGCGCAAAAATGGGGCGTCGCCGCCTCGGCGTGCGTGGCGCAAGCGGGCGCGGTCGTCCACCGCGCGACCCGCCGGAAGGCCACCTACGGCAGCCTGACCGAAGCGGCTGCCAAACTACCCGTACCCTCCGACGTCCGGCTGAAGAACTACACCGAGTTCCAGATCATCGGCAAGCCGATCAAGCGACTCGACGTGTACGAAAAAGTCGATGGTCGGGCGCGTTTCGGTATCGATATGCGACGTCCCGGCATGTATCACGCCGTCGTCCTGCGCTGTCCCGTCTTCGGCGGCAAGGTGGCCAGATTCAATGCCGCCAAGGCCAAAGTGGTTCGTGGGGTAAAGGACGTCTTTCCGATTTCCACCGGCATTGCCGTCGTCGCCGACAACACCTGGAACGCCATGCAGGGCCGCCGCGCCCTGGAAGTGACATGGGACGAAGGGCCCAATGCCAACCTCACGACGGCGAGCATTTTCGACAGCTTCTCGAAAGCGCTCGAAAAACCCGGCGTTCCGGCCAGAACCGTGGGCGACGCCGCTTCGGCCCTCTCCCGCGCCGCGAAGACTGTCGAAGCGGAATACCGCGCTCCCTACGAAGCTCACGCCACAATGGAACCGATGAACTGCACGGCCGACGTGCGCGAGGACGGCGCCGAGCTTTGGGTCCCGACCCAGTTTCAGACCTGGGCTCAGGCCGCCGCCGCCCGGGTTGCCGGCGTCAAACCGGAGCGGGTCAAAGTCCACACCACCTTCCTCGGCGGCGGGTTCGGCCGCCGCGGGGAAACGGACTTCGTGGTCGAAGCCTGCGAGATTTCCAAGGCCATGAAGGCGCCCGCCCAGGTCACCTGGTCGCGCGAGGACGACACCCAGCACGATTTCTATCGCCCGGCCGCGCTGATTCGCCTTTCCGCGGGCCTGGACGCATCGGGCCAGGTCGTTTCCTTCGCCGGCCACATCGCCTGCGATTCCGTCTTCCTGTGGAATTTCCCGAGTCTGCTCAAGAACGGGATGGACCGGAGCAGCGTGGACGCGTTTGCCAATATGCCATACGAGATTCCCAACATCCTGATCGACTATCACCTCGTTCACGGCCCGATCCCGATCGGTTTCTGGCGCTCGGTGGGATGCTCGCAGAACGGGTTCTTCCGCGAGTCGTTTATCGACGAACTCGCCGTCGCGGCCGGAAAGGACCCCTACGAGTTTCGCCGCGGCCTGCTCCGGAATTCGCCGCGCAATCTCGGCGTGCTGGATATGGCCGCCGAAAAAGCCGGGTGGGGCAAGCCCCTGCCGGCGGGGCGCTACCGCGGCGTCGCGGTCGTCGAGGCGTTCAATACCTATATGGCGGAAGTGGCGGAAATCTCGATGGACAGCGACAAGAACGTGAAAGTGCATCGCGTGGTGGCCGCCGTCGACCTGGGCCAGCCCGTAAACCCCGCGATTATCGAGCAGCTGGTCCACGGCGGTATCGTCTTCGGCCTCTCGCAGACGCTCAAGGGGGAAATCACGATCGACAAGGGCCGCGTCATGCAGGCCAACTTCGATACGTTCGAGGTGCTCCGCATGACCGAGATGCCCCATGTCGAGGTGCACATCACCGATAG
>JBJKSR010000388.1:0-3541 GCA_046703965.1 Gammaproteobacteria bacterium
AGGTGAGGGCGGGCGGTTCGTCGGGGGGCACGGTGCGGCAGATGTGCAGCGCGTAGGTCGGCTCGATCCGCGGCGTGCGCCGGATCAGGACGTCCCGTTGCCGGGGGATGTCGTCGGATGCGGATGCCGGGTCGGGAGCGGGAGCGCCGGAGGAGGCACGCGAGGGAGTCATGACCGTCTCCGGGTCCGAGCCCGGCCGCCACGGCGGCAAAGACAATATCAGGCCTGGCGTGGGGGAAGGCATCACGCCAAGCCTGGAGATCCCGGTGAACGACCACCGGGCCGTGCACGTGACTTACTGATGGACCCAGCATAGCGGCGCCGCATGAACGCGGCGTGACGGAGGTGTTACATCAACGTTAAATTCCTGGTGGCGTAACGGTTGGCGGGGGTGACAGCGGTAGAGGGACGGGGCGCTGTCGGCGATCAGGGCTGGATGCCGAGTTGCTTCGCGAGCGCGGCGGCCCGGATCAGGGACACGTTGAGACGCTCGCACGACTGGTTGAAGACGAACTGATGGACCTCGTTCGCCGCTTCGATGAGCGGGACCTCGGCCTGCTGGTACGTCTGCTCGAGGCTTGCCCGCGCGGCACGGTTGCGGACCCGCGCGATAGCGCGCTGATCCCTGGCGAGCAGCGCCCGCACCGAAGCGATGCTGCGCAGCATGATGGCGGCATTGCGCGGGTACTCGGGGTGGCCGGCCGGCTTGCCGGCGGCGTGGCAGTGCGCACACGTCCGTTGGAGCGCGTTCGGCGAGAGGATCTCCGCCGCCACGTGGCCATGGCAGGTGGAGCAGGTCGGCGCCTCGGCGCTCTCCGACGTCTGGAGCAGCGCGTAGTGACGGCTCTTCTGAAACGCCACGAACGGTCCGCTGTGACAGGCGCCGCAGGTCGCGGCGAGGTGGGCATGGCTGGTCCGACTCGAAGGACGATCGCCCGAGACGATGCCCAGATGGGCGCGGAACAGGTCCGTCGTCGCGGGATTGCCGCCATGGCACTTCTGGCACCCGACGTTGTGGCGGCCGTGCGGCGAGTGCAGCCAGCGGTTGACGTGCTCATGGCCGGGTGCGTGCGGATTGGTTTCGTGGCAGCCGGCGCACAGATTCTCGGAGGGCTGCGCGCGCACCGGTGCGGCGGCGGCCAGCAGCGCGAAGGCTGCCAGCGATGCGAAGCGGATGATGCGAGCCGGCGTGCGCGTCATGGTGTGGCCCAGGACTCTCGCCGCAGTGCACAACTGAATCGATGGTAGCACAGCGAGAACGGCGACTTCTTTCGCTCCCAGTTGCGAACACGCGATGCACGCACTGGTGATCGTCATACGCGAGCGACGCGCAACATCGGGGATTCCCTGATACACACTGTGGTCTGTAGCGCTCAGAATTTGAGTGGTCATGATTCTCTGACACGGCAACCTCGCGCGTCGCGACTCGCGCGCCCGTGGACGCACCCGCACGACGCCCGCGCACAAGCAGGTGGCCCGCATGTCCCGTCGTGATCGCGTCGACGGACAACGAAGTGTGACGTCTGCGCGGCGTGCCGCCTGCGGCACACGTGGCCGCCCATCCCGATCCCACCCATCCTTCTCACTCTTCACCGCCGGCTCGCGCGGTACACGGCCCTGGCGGTGTGCATTCGGATCTTCCTCGTTGCCGAGGTGCGTATGCCCATGAACGCCGATTCGTTGCCAGAAGCGCTGGCCCTCCGAGGTGTCTCGCGCCGGAAGTTCATCGAGTTCTGCGGCGTGATGGTCGGCATGCTGGCGCTTCCCAACCGGTACCTCGATCGCGTGGTCTATGCGCTCGAAAACACCAAGAAGCCGGTGCTGGTCTGGCTGGAGTTCCAGGACTGCGCCGGCAACACGGAGTCGATGCTGCGGTCGGCCGACCCGCCGGTGGCCGACATCGTGCTCGACCTGCTGTCGTGGGAGTACCACGAGACGATCATGGCGGCGGCCGGCCACCAGGCGGAGGCCGTGCTGCAGAACGTCGTCAAGCAGGAGAAAGGCAAGTACATCGCGGTCGTGGAAGGTTCGATCCCGGTGGCCGACGGCGGGGTCTACTGCACGATCGGCGGACGGACCTCGCTCGACATCGCGCGCGAGGTCTGCACGAACTCCGCGCTCAACATCGCGGTCGGCGCGTGTGCCTGGGACGGCGGCATCCCCTACGCGAAGCCGAATCCGACCGGCGCGCGCGGTCTGCAGGACGCGGTGCCGGGCCTCAAGGTGATCAACCTGGGCGGCTGCCCGCACAACCCGGCGAACACGGCGGCGGTGCTGGTGCACTACCTGACGTTCGGCCAGGCACCGGCCCTCGATCAGTACAACCGGCCGCTGTTCGCCTACGGGCGGATCATCCACGACCAGTGCGAGCGCCGGGCCCACTACGACGCCGGCGAGTTCGTCGAGGAATGGGACGACGACGGCGCGCGCAAGGGCTGGTGCCTCTACAAGATGGGGTGCAAGGGACCGGAGGCGACCTTCAATTGTCCGACCGTCCGGTGGAACAGCGGCACGAGCTGGCCGGTCAAGTCGGGCCACGGGTGCATCGCCTGCGCGTCGAACCACTTCTGGGACAACAAATCGCCGTTCTACAAGAAGCTGCCCGAAGTCGCGGGGTTCGGCGTCGACACGACCGCCGAGAAGATCGGGTGGGTCACGGTCGGCGCGGTGGCGGGCCTGACGGCGGCACACGCGGTCGGCACGGCCATCCGGAATCAGGTCCGGACGGACAAGGCCGCCAAGGAAGGCGGCGACGGCGACTCCGCACCGCCGAAGGCGTAGGCCGAGCGGAGTTGCTCGAGATCTTCGCCGGAGGCCATGCCGAGCCGAGGACATGGGAATCCGAGGCGAGGCATCAGCGTAAGTTCCGCGCGGGGGTGGGGCCCCGCGCGCATAGAACAAAGGACCATCGCCATGGCACGCATCGTCGTCGATCCGGTGACACGCATCGAAGGCCACCTGCGCATCGAAGCGCAGGTGGACGGAGGCCATGTCAGCGACGCCTGGAGCTCCGGCACGATGTTCCGGGGAATCGAGATCATCCTGCAGGGCCGTGATCCGCGGGAGGCCTGGCTGTGGACGCAGCGGATCTGCGCCGTCTGCACGATGGTGCATGCGCTCGCGTCGGTGCGGGCGGTCGAGGACGCGCTCGGCATCGAGGTACCGGACAATGCGCGGATCATCCGCAACATCATCTCGGGCACGCAGCTCGTTCACGATCACGTCATTCACTTCTATCATCTGCACGCGCTCGACTGGGTGGACGTCGTCTCGGCGCTCAAGGCCGACCCGGCCAAGACGTCGCAGCTGGCCGAGTCGATCTCGCCGTGGCCGAAGTCCAGCAAGAACTACTTCAAGGGCGTGCAGGACCGGGTGAAGGCGCTCGCCGAGAGCAAGCAGCTGAGCCTGTTCACGAACGGGTACTGGGGGCATCCGGCCTATCGTCTGCCGCCGGAGGCCAACCTGATGGCGGTGGCGCACTACCTCGAGGCGCTCGAGTGGCAGCGTGACTTCATCCGCATCCACGCGGTGCTCGGCGCCA
>JBJKSR010000389.1:0-2509 GCA_046703965.1 Gammaproteobacteria bacterium
GCCGCGGCGCGCCGGTCGCCACGACCCGCCTCGGCGCCTACATCGGCAATCGCATCGTCGAGTCGACGCGGCGCAGATCGCCCGCCGCGGCCAGCGCGTCGGGCCCGGTTCTGGCCTGGCTCCAGGCACACCTCCGGGCCGCCAAGTCCAACCCCGCCGATTTCAGGCGCCGCTTCTGGGGCAACATGCCGAAGGTGCTGTTCTTCCTGATCCCGGTGTTCGCCCTGCTGTTGAAGATCCTGTACGTGCTGCGTCGCCGGTACTACAGTGAGCACCTGATATTCGCGCTGCATTATCACAGCGTGGTGTTCCTCGATCTGCTCGCCGTCGGCTTGCTGACGTTCGGCGCGCGCATCGCGTCGGCCGCGCTCGGCGCCGCGTTGCACGGGCTGGCGATCTTCGTCGGCGTCTGGACGGTGGTGTATGTCTTCCCGGCGCTGCGCACCACCTACGCCGATACCTGGCCGCGGGCCATCTGGCGCGGCCTGAGCCTGATGTTCTTGTATTGGATTGCGCTCGCTGTCGGCGCGGCCGGCGCGGTGATGGTGACGCTCGCCCTGGGCTGAAGGCGCACGCCTAGAGCGCCCTCGTCATGTACACGCTGTAGGGGTCCTCGGCGTAGCCGGCGAACGGACCGCACTCGCCGAAGCCGAACCGGGCGTAAAGTGCCCGGGCGGGCGCAAAGGCGGGATCCGATCCCGTCTCCAGGCTGAGCCGGTGGTAGCCTCGCCGCTGTGCCTCGGCAATGATGTACTCGAGGAGCCGCGCCGCCACGCCGCGCCGAAGATGCTTGTCGGCGGTACGCATCGACTTGATCTCGCCGTGCCCCGCATCCAGTTCCTTGAGCGCGCCGCAGCCCAGCAGCTCGCCGCGCTCCCAGGCGCCCCACAACGTGACGCCGGGCCCGCGCAGGGCGTCTGCATCGAGGGCGTGGACGCTTTCCGGGGGCGAGTAGCGCGCCATGCTCTGCAGGTGCACCCGGAGCAGCCGTGCGATCTCTCCCCGGTCCGGGTCGTCGATGCGGATGTCCATGGTCACCCGTTGCGTCACTCCAATCCGATTCGGGCCGAAGGGATTGCCCTCCGGCCGATCAGCCGTGGCCCCGCAGGGCGAACTCAACGGCCTTGCGTGCATGCAGGGCGGTCGTGTCGAACAGGGGCGCGGCGGTGTCGTCCTGGCCGACGAGCAGGGCGATCTCGGTGCACCCGAGGATGACGGCTTCCGCTCCCTGCCGCGTCAGCGCGTCGATGATGCGCAGGTACTCGCGTTTCGATGCTGCCTCGATTTTCCCGAGGCACAACTCCTCGTATATGACGCGGTGCACCAAAGCCCGGTCGTCCGCGTTCGGGACGATTATCTCGAGCCCGTGCCGTTCGACCAGGCGGCCGCGGTAGAAATCCTGCTCCATGGTGAACGCCGTGCCCAGCAGCCCGGTTCTTTTGATACCCTCCCGGGCCAGCGCTTCGGCGGTGGCATCGGCGATGTGCAATAACGGGATGTCGACGGCATCCTCGATCTGCGGCGCGACCTTGTGCATGGTATTGGCGCAGATCAGCAGGCAGTCGGCACCGGCCGCCTGTACGCCACGGGCCGCGTTCGCCAGCAATTCGGCGGCAGCGTCCCAGCTTCCCGCCTGCTGCATTTTCTCCACGGACTCGAAATCCACGCTGTAGAGCACGAGCCGGGCCGAATGCAGTCCGCCGAGCGCGTCCTTGATGCCTTCGTTGATTGCACGGTAATAGCTCGCCGTGCTTTCCCAGCTCATGCCGCCGAGCAGGCCGATCGTTTTCATTCCGCCATGATAGCGGTACGCACGTCAATTGGCAGGCGGTTGGAAGGAGATGATGAGCTGATCCAGCGGCAGGGCGTTGGTCGCCGACGCAGGCGGATCGACGGGGGTTACGTCCAGCGGCGTCCCGTTGGCCTCGGCCTCGTCGAAGGCTTCCGTGCCCGGCGAGATGCCGGTGATCCGGAACGCGTCGATCTCGTAGGGCAGGCCGTTGGAAGCCAGGGGCAGCGGGCCGCTCATCACCTGGAAATGCAGGTGGGGCGCGATCGAGTTACCCGAGTTGCCCACCTCGCCGATGACTTGGCCGCGTGTGACGGTATCGCCGGTATGCACCGTGACGCTGCCGGGTGCCAGGTGTGCATACAGGGCATAATTCCCGTTGCCGAGGTCCTCGATGACGGCGTTGCCGTCCGCCTGGTCCAGCGTAAGCCCCGTGGGCATCGTGCCGGGCACCTGGTCGGGTTGGTCGTCGACGGCCAGCACCACCTTGCCGCCGGCCACGGCATAGACGTTGTCGCCGTAGATCGTGTAACTGTGAACGTCGGTCCTGGCACCGTGATAGACCCGGTCCCGGTCATCGAGCTGCTCCCAGTCCACCGCATAGCGCTGGGCCACCCAGACCCGGCCGTTGATGGCCAGCGCGGCGCGCGTGTGACGGATGGCGTCGCAGCAGGAATCGGCGCTGATCAGGTTGGATGCGATCAGCGGCGGGCCGATGAG
>JBJKSR010000390.1:0-2926 GCA_046703965.1 Gammaproteobacteria bacterium
GTCCGAGGCGCACGCTTCCCGCCCAGTAATACAAGATGATGCCAAGCAGCGCCAGACTGAGGCCGGCTGAAACCACCACGATGTACTTCCAGGCCGCCTCTACGCTTTCGGGGGTCTTGTCGAATCCCACCAGGAACGTGCTCACCAGGGTGGTGAATTCTATGGCGATCCAGTACACGCCGATGTTGTTCATCAGCGGACCGAGTACAAGAGTGAACGCAAATCCGGCGAACAGGGCGTAGAAGCGGTGCAGGCGGCGGGGCGCGTCGATCGAGCGCATGTAGCCGATCGCGTACAGTGAGGACAGCAGGTACACCACCGCAACGGACAGCAGCACCCACGCGGCCAGCGGATCGACGATGATGTACCCGTGCAGCAGGATGTAGGGGCCGGTGAGCGCGACTGGGAGCAGCCACAACACCGCGGCGAATACCACAAACGAGGCAAGCAGATTCAGGTACTCGGCTACGCGCGCCATGCGGATAAACTGGCAGCCGAGAACGGCCGCCAGCGGCGCGAGCAGGATGACGGCGACAAGTATTGTCGCGCTCATCCGACGAGCCTCGTCAGATCACGCGTGCTCGAGGTGCCGGCGTGCACCGTAAGGTAGCGCACGAGCACGCCGAAGCAGGCCACTACCACCAGCAGATCGAATAGGATCACCAGCTCGATCAGCATCGGCATGCCGGGCACGAGGATCTGCGACCCCAGGAAGATGCCGTTTTCGATCACGAGCAATGCAAGGATTTGACTCACCGCTTCGCTGCGCACTACGAGCATGAGAAAGCCTATGAGCATCATGGACAGCATGACCGTGAGGGCGAGCACCGCGGCGGTGCCTTCGAGGCCGAGTGCCTTGCTCACGTGATCGGCCACCACGAAGGCGAACACGACCAGGAGCCCGCCCACCACCATGCTCGAGCTCGGCGCGAGCCGCTCGTGCAGCTCCCGGTCGACACGCAGCCGGCGCGTGATGCGCAGCAGCAGGTACGGCAGCAGCAGACCGCGGAACAGCGCGGTAAGTATCGCTATTCCGTACAGCTCCGGATAGCCGCCGTAGTAGGCGACCGAGGCCGAGAGAATCGCGATCAGCCAGGATTGCAGGGCAAACGCACCGAGATAGGCATTGAGCCAGCGAGACCCGAGCATCACGAAGGACAGCAACAGACTGGTGATCGCGAGCAGGCCGAACAGCGATTGAGCAAGCGGTGGCAGCTGCGCAGCGAACATCGCTACCTCATCTGGTTGGCTACGATGGCGAGTATTGCGAGCAGGAACGAGGCGGCGAGAGGTTCCTGATAGCGGTAATAGCGCAGACGCGACTGCGCGGTCTGCACGACGATGACCGCCGCGCCGATGATCGAGAACTTCACGAGCAGGGCACCTGCCGCGCCGAGCGCTCCGAGGGCCGTGCCGTGCACGGACAGACCCCAGGGAAGGAGCAGGACGTTGCAGAAGATCGTGTAGAGAATGAACTGCTTCATCGCCGAGGCCCAACGCAGCAGCGCCAGCAGTGGCCCTGAGTACTCGAGGATCCGTCCTTCCTCGATCATGTACACCTCGATGTGGGTGCTCGAGTGAAACGGGAGACGGTCGGTCTCGACGAGCAGCAGGATGAAGAAGGCGGCCACCAGGAACAGGTGCGCCGGGCTCCAGTACACCGCGGCGTTGCTGGCGAGCAAGTGATTGACCACGAAGGGCAGCATCGACTTGGCGAGCAGCGTGATGCCGACGAAGACGAGGATCAGCGTGGGCTCGGCCAGGATGCCGAGCATCACCGAGCGCGAAGCCCCGATGCCGCCGTAGGCGCTGCCGGAATCCAGCCCGGCGAGCGTGATGAAGAACGAGCCGAGCGTCAGAATGAGTCCGCCGCCGAGGATGTCGCCCATGTCGGATAAGGGCAGGGGGAAGTTGGTCAGCACCGGGATCAGCAGCGGCACCGTCAGCATGCACGTGAAGGCAACGACGGGCGCGCTCCAGAAGACGAAGCTCGCACTCCGGGGGACCACCAGCTGCTTATGGAACAGCTTCCATAAGTCGCGGTACGGCTGGAAGATCCCCGGCCCCCGGCCGCGCTGCGCCCGCTCTTCCCACTGCAGGATGGCGCCCTGCAGCAGCGGGGCGAGCACCATGACGGTCGCGACCTGCGCGATCTGCAGCAGAACGAGGCGGGTCACGCGTGATTCCTTCCCGGCTCGATCCGGCCGGATATCTCCTCGACGGAGCTCTCGGGTGCCGTCAGGCGTGCCGTCCGCGCACGCAGCCTGGGCGAGGGACTCGGGACGAACTCGGGTCTCATGCGCTACCACTCCACCGTCATCGCGACGGAATCGGTAGGCATCATTAGCCGTTGCTGGCGGTTCTTATTGCAGGAGGAATGCCATCTCCTTGAGGCTCAATATACACAGGCGACGGGACAGCGGCAAGCATCGGGCGTGGAGCGCGGCGCTTGGCGGGCGACCTACCGGAGGTCTGAGCTGCGGATCGATAGGAGAGGGTATTCCTTGCCCGGTTGCCGCATTGCGCGGCTGGCGATGCCTGCGCTCGCAGGGTCCGAGATCGACATGGGCGCAAGAATCGCGCAGTCTTACCCGACCCACCTCGCCGGCTGTTGCAAACGCGCCGCCTGCCCGGTGAGGGCCAGTGCGCAGAATTCAGAATTGCCGGCTCTCGATCACCCGCTCGGCGGCATCAACAGTCACCCACGGACGACGGATCGGACGCATCGGGGTTGATTACCCCGAAGCACACTGGCGTGTAGGTATAGAACAGGCGCACCTTTTCCCGTTGCACCAGATCGAGAAGCTTCTGAGCCTCCTCCTGGGACGCGATGAACTCCACCTCTACGGTGAGGCTGCCGGCAAGCTCGAACAATTTCGCTTCGTGGAGTACGTGGTGGCGGCCGAAGCCCGCCATGGCCTTGAAC
>JBJKSR010000391.1:0-8867 GCA_046703965.1 Gammaproteobacteria bacterium
ACCTGGAGTCGATACTCAGCGAAGGCGGCGCGCCGGGTTTGAGCGAAAAGCAGATTGCCCTGGTGGCGCTGGCCTCGGCCGTGGCCGCGAGGCATGCGCCGCTGACCGGGGCGATCGCCGGGTTCGCCGCCGAGCGCGCAAGCGAGGACGAACTGGATGGTGCCCGCGCCGCAGCCGCGGTCATGGGCATGAACAACGTCTACTACCGATTCACGCATTCGGTCGCGGATGAGGCATATTCGACCCTGCGTGCGGGACTTCGCATGAACGTGATGGCGCGCCCCGGCTGCGACAAGGTCACGTTCGAGCTGGCATCATTCGCCGTTTCCGCAATCAACGGTTGCGCGGCCTGCATGGATTCACACGAAAAGACGCTGCGCCGCCATGACCTCGGCGCCCAGGCCGTGCAGAGTGCGGCACGGATCGCCGCCGTCGTACACGCGACGGCTGTCACCATGGAACAGGACCGGGCCGAGGCGGCCTGAGCTGGGGGTTGCTATCATTGCGGCATCGGACCGTAAACTGGAAGAGGTACCGCATGCACACATCCAGACTCCCCGCCGTGGCAGCCGTCGCCGCCGCACTGCTGCTGGTGGCTGCCTGTGGCCAACGCCACAAGCCGGCCACGGCGACCGATCACTTCAAGCAGGGCGCCAGTCAGGTGGCGCAAGGCGCGAAGCAGGTTGCGACCGGAATCAAGGCCTCGGCCAGCGACGCGGTCATTACGACGCGCGTCAAGAGCAACCTGGCCGCCAACCAGGGCCTGTCGAGTTTCTCGATCCACGTCGAAACGACGGACGGCGTGGTCACGCTCACCGGCCATGTCGACTCCGATGCGGCCAGGAAACTCGCCGCCCAGGTGGCGGGCAAAACCGACGGCGTCCGAGTAGTGGTTGACAAAATCGAGGTCGGCAAGGATTCAACCGGCGGCAAATCCTAGCAACAAGCCCGGTGCGCGGGCAGGCGCGGCAAGCCCCCCGGACGCGAGCGCACCCCTCCCGTCCCGTCCGAATCGTGGTGAACCGGCCGGACGTCGAGGGCGGCCGACCACCGTCGTTGATTTGCCAGAAGGGCAAAGCCTCTTAAAATGGCTGGCCAGATACACATCGGGTCCAGGCAGGCTTGAAGCATCCCAGACCGTTACGTATCCTTTCCCTCGTGTTCCTTGCCGCGGCCGCGGTTTCATTTCCGACAGGCGCCAGGGCCTCGCCGCCGCAAGGGGTCGGTTGGCATTGCCACCTGTACCGCGGGCAGACGCGCGTCGACTTCGACCTGCCGGGACACATCGCCTATCACTACTTTTCCCTTGGCCATCCCGATCGCCTGGTCATCGACTTCGAGACGGGTGAAGCGGCACTCCACTCGCCGGGCAGGGCGAAAGGTTGCGGCGCGGTCGACGGCCTGCACTGGGCGAAACGGAAGAGCGGGACGCTACGCTACGTCCTGGTGATGAGGCAAAGGGAGGCCGTCAAGATCGTTCGCTCGCCGGGGCCGGAAGGGCCCGAATCCCTGCTGTCGGTCCGTTTCGGAAAACCGGATGCCTCTGTCACTTCGTCCGACTCGACCGGCGAGGGAGCGGCGGCGACCGGGAGAACGACAAAGCGACCCCGGCCGTTTCTCAGGGTCGACCCCGGCAAAGGGAAAATCGTGATCGCCATCGACCCGGGACATGGCGGATCCGATCCGGGCACGCATGGCCCGCATGGTCTAGACGAAAAGGTCGTCACCCTGGCTATCGCCAAGATGCTCGCGAGGAAGATCGATTCCACGCCGGGCCTGGAGGCATTCCTGACCCGCAAACACGATCGCTACGTTGGTCTGCGCCGCCGGGTCCTGGAAGCCCAGGACCACCATGCCGCGTTATTCATTTCCATCCACGTAAATGCCTACCCGCGCGTCCCGAACGTCAAGGGCGGTGCCGTCTATGCGCTTTCCGAGCACGGCGCCAGTAATGCCGAGGCGGGACTGCTCGCTCGAACGGAGAACGCCGCCGACCCGACAATCGGCGACATTCACTTCGCACCGCACAATCGCGCGGTGAATTCCGCCCTGACCCACATGGCCCAGCGGGCATCGATTGCCAGTGGCAGCCAATTGGGCGCGGACGTGCTCGCGAACCTCTCCCGTTACGAGCCGCTGTACGAGCACCATGTCCAGTACGCCAATTTCGAAGTGCTGCGCGACCCCGTCATTCCTTCCATTCTGATCGAGACCGCATTCCTGTCCAATCCGCGCCAGGCCCGCGAACTCCATGACAAGTGGTTCCGCAAGGACCTGGCTACTGCCATCTATAACGGAATACGGGAGTTCCTCAGGAACCACGACCTGCGTCCGGTACAACTGGTCCGCAAGGCTGAAAAAAACGATCACAGGGAAGAGACTGCACCGCCCGATTCACCCGGCGGCAGACCGCGACCCGGAACCGCCTCCGCTTACCGCGTCCGCCCCGGCGATACGCTTTCCGGGGTAGCCCTGCATCTGCATGTAACCCAGTGGCGCCTGCGGGTCTATAACCACCTGCATAGCCGGCGCCTGGAGATCGGGCAACTGCTGAAAGTGCCGCCCCCCACCTTCGACTACAAGGTCAGGCCCGGGGACAGCCTGTCGGTCATCGCCGAGAAGGCCGACGTCTCCACGAAAGCTCTCAGGGAGGTAAACAACCTCGACGGCAACCGGCTGCAGGTGGGGCAAATTCTGACCGTGCCGCCCAGCGCACAGGTAAACGACTGAGGGACGGACAACGGTAGCCTGCTCTGTCTGCCGTGTCGGCGGCGGCCTTTGCCGGCCGCGGCGATTCAAACCTGGAAGCGCAGCGACAGGTCGAGCGCGCGGACGTGTTTGGTGAGCGCGCCGATTGAAATGTAGTGCACGCCGGTCTCGGCGATGGCACGCAGTCCGTCGAAATCGACGTTGCCCGAGGCCTCGAGCCTCGCTCGGCCCGCGGTGAGCCGAACCGCCTCGCGCAGGCGGCCGAGGTCGAAATTGTCGAGCAGCACCCGCTGCGCGCCGGCGACCAGCGCCTCTTCGAGTTGTTCCAGGGTCTCGACCTCGACCTCGATCGGAACGCCGGCATTCTGCCCGCGCGCAGCGGCGAGCGCTTCGGCCACGCCACCCGCCGCGGCGATGTGGTTTTCCTTGATCAGTATGAAATCGTACAGTCCCATGCGATGGTTGCCGCAGCCGCCGACCGCGACGGCGTACTTCTGGGCGCTGCGCAGGCCGGGCAGCGTCTTGCGCGTATCGATCACGGTCGCTCCCGTGCCCTCCACGGCCTCGGCATAGCGGCGGGCGAGCGTCGCCGTACCCGACAGGGTCTGCAGAAAATTGAGCGCCGTGCGTTCGGCCGTGAGCATTCCGCGCGCCGGCCCCTCGAGCCTGCACAGCGTCCGGCCGTCCGTCACGGCGTCGCCGTCACGCATCTCCCAATCGATGCGGATCCGCGGCTCCACCTGGTCGAAGGCCGCCTCCGCCCAGGCGGCGCCGCACAGCACGCCCGGTTCGCGCGCGATGATGCGCGCACGCGCGGATTGGCCGGCCGGGACAAGCGCCGCCGTCAGGTCGCCCGTACCGACATCTTCGGCCAGGGCGCGTGCCACGGTCTCGGCGAGATCGGCGGGAAGCGGATGCGTAGTCATGTCGGCGGCCGCTGGGAGTGCGGATATTGTAAGGTGTCGGGTGTCCCCGTACCGTTCAGGAGCAGGAGCCGACGTGGCAGGAGAGCCTTTCGATTTCGTCGTGCTCGGCGCGGGCAGCGGCGGAATCGCCGCCGCCAACCGGGCCGCCTCCCATGGAGCGAAAGTCGCCATCGTCGAGCCGGACCGGCTCGGCGGCACCTGCGTCAACCGCGGTTGCGTGCCGAAAAAACTGTCCTGGCTGGCCGCGCGAACCGCCGAAGACATCGGGAATGCTTCGGGATACGGGTTCGACGTGCAGGCGCCCCGGCACGACTTTGGTGCGTTGCGCAAGGCCCGCGACCGCTACATCGCGTATCTCAACGGCCGCTATGCGGAAGGCCTTGACGGCAACGGCGTGGAACGGGTCGGCGCCCGCGCCCGCTTCGTCGACGCCCACACGATTGCCGCCGGCAAGCGGCAACTGCACGGCGACCGGATCCTGATCGCCACCGGCGCGAGGATCCGACCGCTCGAGGTGTCCGGGGGCGAACTGGCGCTCACGTCCGACGACTTCTTCACGCTCGAGAGGCGACCCCGGCGGGTTGCCATGATCGGCGCCGGTTACATCGCGGCGGAACTCGGCGGCATCTTCGCGGCGCTGGGCAGCCACGTGGACATGTACCTTGGCGGCCGCCGCCCGCTCGCGCATTTCGATCCCTTTATCGGCGATCATTTCCACGAGGCGCTCGAAGCCGTCGGCGTCAATTGCCACGGCGGCACCGTCGCGCGGCTCTCCGCTACCGGCGGCGGCATCGACGTCGAAACCACCGATGGCGAGAGCGCCCGCTACGAGGCGGTGTTTTCCGCCATCGGGCGCATCCCCAACACGGAAGGGCTGGCCCTCGAGAATGCCGGAGTGCAACTCGACACCAGCGGCGCCGTGCGGGCGGACGTGCTTCACGATACGAACGTCGAGCACATCCATGCCATCGGCGACGTCACCGGTCGGGCGCACGCCCTCACCCCGGTTGCCATCGCCGCCGGCCGCCGCCTTGCCGACCGCCTGTACGGCGGCGCCCCGGCGCGCCCGATCGACACCGAACTCATCCCCAGCGTCGTGTTCAGCCATCCTCCCGTGGGCACCATCGGCCTGACGGAGCCCGAGGCCCGTGCCCGCCACGGTGATGCCGCCGTTCGTACCTACACGGCCAGCTTCACCCCGTTGTCCTCGGCACTGGTCCCCGAGAAGCAGCGCGCCGCGGTCAAGCTGGTCACGTTGGGCGAGGAGGAACGGGTCATCGGCCTGCACGTGATCGGCGACGGGGCGGACGAGTTGCTGCAGGGCTTCGCGGTGGCGATCCGCATGGGCGCGACCAAGCGCGACTTCGACGAGACCATCGCCATCCACCCGACCACGGCCGAAGAGATCGTGACGCTGCGATGAGCCGGCCCGCGACCGACCATCTCGCCATGTGTCCCCGGCTGGGCCGTGCCGTCTACGTGGCCGACACGGCGCGCGTGATCGGCGACGTGGTGTTGGACGACGAAGCGTCGGTGTGGCCCCAGGCGGTCGTGCGCGGCGACGTCAACACCATCCGAGTCGGTGCACTGACCAATATCCAGGACGGATGCATTCTGCATGTCACCCACGACAGTCCCTATACGCCGGGTGGCCACGCACTGGACATCGGCGAGGACGTCACGCTCGGCCACGGCGCCGTCCTCCACGGCTGCCGCGTGGGCCACCGGTGCCTGATCGGCATACGCGCCACGGTGCTCGACGGCGCCGTCATCGAAGACGAAGTCCTGCTGGGGGCCGGCGCCCTGGTGGCGCCGGGAAAGCGGCTGCGGTCGGGGTTCCTCTATCACGGCCAACCCGCGAGGAAGGTGCGGGCGCTGAGCGACAAGGAACGCGCGGCGCTGGCCTATTCCGCTGCGCACTATGTCGAACTCGCCGGACGCTACCTGGACGACGCCAAACGTTGAACACGGCGGGGCAACCGCGGCGCCCGATGGCGGCGCGCGGCTACCTCCGCGGCAATCCGGCCATGAACCTGCCGAGTATCGAATTGAATACCTGCGGTTGGTCGAGCATCACGAAGTGCCGCGCGCCGGTGATCGTGACGACCTTCGCGTGCGGGGCGCCCTCGAGCAGCTTGCGGTAGTAATCGGCCTTTTGCCCGGACGTCGTCAGCGGGCGGTTGTTGAGCTTCGAGTAGCGCTCCAGGTCCGGCTTGTAGTACGGCACTACTTCCAGCAGCGGCACGCTGATCTTCTTCAGCCCCGGACGCAAGTCAAGCTCCATGTCCTCCGCCGCATACTCGTACATCGCGTCCGGGTCGCTCTTCGCGCTGAGCGCCGCGTAATAGCGCGCCTGGGCCTGGTTCACCAGGCCGATGGTCTGCATGAAGCGCAGTTGCTGCGCCTTGAATTCCGCTTCGGAGACGTTGCCGATCATCCGGCGCATCTGCTGCGCGGAGGCTTCGCGCTGGCCGAGGCTCATCAACGGAAACACCGGCAGCGCGTCCACCGCGACGACGCCGGAAAGCAGGTCCGGATGCCCTTCGGCAAAGCGGATGGCCAGCGTGCCGCCGAGGCTGTGCCCGACCAGTACCGGCCGCTCGATCCGATGGGTACGAATCAGCTTGAGCAACGAGGCATCCGCCAGGTCCAGCAGGCCGGTTTTCTGCTTTGGGGCCGGCACGCCGTCGAAACCGGCCAGCGTCACCGCATAGATCACGTGATCGCCCGCAAAATGCTCGATCGTGTCGCGCCACGCCCATGGACCGCTCGACAAGCCGGGGACCAGGATCATCGCCCGGCCGCCGCCGCCATAGCGCTGGACCCGCAACGTGCCCACCGTGAACGTCGCGTTCGCTGCGGGCAAGGCGCCGGTCGCAGGAGCCGGCGCGGGCGCCGCGGCCAATCCGGGTACGGGCAACAACAAGAAAAACAGCGTCAGTATGGCTTGCAGATGTCGCATGATCGGAGTGTCCGGCTGATTGCCCATTCGAAGGAGGGATCAGTCGTTCGCCAGGCGGTAAGCGATTACCGAATTGCCGGCGGGAACGATCAACAATCCGTGTCCGGCGGACAATCCCGATAGGGGAATACCGGCTCCCCAACCGGCGCCCGAGGGGATCGCCGCACCGACGTTAACATTCCAGACCTGCTGTCCCGTCGCCTTGTCGAGCGCGTAAAGATTGCCCGACGAAGAACCGACGATCACGTACTGATTGACCACAATCGGAGAGGTCACCAGGTTCCCATCACCGGTGAAGCTCCAAAGAATAGTGTTGTTACTCAGTTTGACAGCGTCCAAAGTGCCGTTCTGCAGGAAATAGCCGTCGTCCTTGCCGATGGCCGGCGGAATATCTGCAGTATAGGAGCCTGTGAGCTGGCCCGTCTCTGCGTCAAACTCGTCGCCGTTGTAATCGCCGAATTCGTTCGGAGCATAGAGCGTTCCATTGGCTGTCACCGGCGTTGCACCTCCGCCGCCCTCGCAACCGGATTGGTCGCGCCATACAAGTTCCCCGGTGCCTGCGCGAAAATCATAGACCTGGCAGGGATAGGTGACGAAAACGCCATCAGCCGTTACCGCCGGCGTGCTGTCATCACCGTTCTCGACGGGTTCGGTCCAGACGATCGAACCATCGGATTCGTTCAGGGCGTACAAGGTTCCGCCGGTCCCGGCGCCACCTGTGTATACGAAGCCGTCGCGCGCCGTGGGGCCCGAGGAAAAGGCATATTGACCGCCCAAGCGGGTACTCCATTCCAGGTTTCCCGTGGTGGCGTTATAAGCCTGCATGACGTCTGCGCTGCCAAAGTTGCCGCTCACGACAAAAACCGAATCCGCATCGTATGCCGCGTTGGCTGCCCCCGAGAGAGAGATTGGTCCCCACGCAACCGCACCCGTCTTCTGGTCAAGCGCGACAAGCTGCGAATTCCCGCTCACGTCGACGGTGACGAACACCTTGCCGTCCGCGATCAGCGCATAGGAAGGTTGGCCGTTGACGTTAGCCGTCCAGGCGCTCTGGGCCGGGAAAGTCACCGGATCAAAATTCATGTCTCCCGAATGCTCGGGATCAATCTGGAACGCAACCGTGCTGCTTGTCGTGGGATTGATCGCAAACGTCGCAGGGGCGGAGCGGGTGCCGGGTGCAGGATTGAGAACGGTCACGGCCGCTGTCCCTACGGTAGAGATGTCGGCCGCATCGATCTTCGCCGCAAGTTCCACGCCCGACACGAACCGGGTCGATCTCGGGCTGTCATTCCACTGCACCTGCGACTCGGGACCGAACCCCGTACCCAGGATCGTCAGCGTAAATTTCGGCCCACTTTCGACAGTGGCGTCAGGGAACATTTTGCCTAGCGTCGGCGTCCCGTACGGTACGTTAAAGGCAAGAGTATTCGATGACCCGCCGCCCGGCGACGGATTCGCTACAGTCACCGCCGCTGCGCCGGAGGTTGCTACGTCACTCGCCAAAATCGCAGCCGTCAACTCGGAGGACGAGACATAGTTCGTAGCCCGCGTATGGCCGTTCCAATCCACGGTCGCATTGGGCACGAATTTTGTCCCCTTGACGGTTAGCGTAAACTCACCGCTTCCGTTGGGGCGCGAATCCGGGCTGAGAGAAGACAGCGACGGCACGGGATTGGGATTTACCTTGTATCTCACATGAATCGTCTGCGGACTGCCCGCAACCTCGTTGTCACACTGAGCGTCGCGACAGACACGGACGGTTACCGTGTCGTCATACGTGCCTACACCTAACACCCCGGGCGAATAGAACTGCATTTTCAAGTCGTATGCAGCGTTGCCGATCGGCGATATATTGACCGAACTGATGCCATTATTGCTGTTACCCTCCTCGGCATACAAACGGGATGCCGGAGGATTGGCCACTGTGACCTTTACAGTGGCGGTAGGCGATGAATCGGAAAAATCAGCCGACACGGAAACGCTGGAAGGCGTCAACGACATACTCGGGTTGGGTGTCGAGCTGCCTCCGCCTCCCCCTCCGCAGCCCGCAAGGGCGGAACAAATGACAATCCCCGGGGCAAAATAACCATACCGTGTTCTAGTACACATGAGTCGCACCTCTCCCCGGTAGTTATTCTCAAGCCTGAAACTTATCGCAAACAACGAGGAGATTCAATCGAGCGCCCCGTCATCCCGGGAAAACACCTCTACCAAGGTGTCAAGGGCGCCGGAACAATGCGCTCGTATCGGGCCGCGTGCCGTGCCAGAGG
>JBJKSR010000392.1:0-4095 GCA_046703965.1 Gammaproteobacteria bacterium
CCTCGGGGCAGCCGCCCGTCTTGATCGAGAGCAACGTTGAGATCTGCACGCGGTTGGGATCGAACACGGCACGGTGCACGCTCTGCGCCCGGAACAACAAGTCGTTCAGGGGCGCGTGATAGATGTCCGCGATTTCCTCGCGGCTCCAGTCGTGGCGGGGTGTTGCCTGGCCGAATTCCGGCATGATCGTCGCTGGTTGAGGAACGGACGCATTTTAGCAGGCGGGCGGCTTCCGGGCCCCCGCGTTACTTGACCACCTTGAGGTGCGCGCGGCGGGACGCGCCTTCCTCATCCCCGTCCGGCCCGGCGGGCGGCGGGCCGTCGTCGCCGGAAAAGGCGATGCCCTCGCCCGTCTCCTGCGCGTAGATGCCGAGCACCGAGGGCATGGGCAGCCACAGGTCATGGGCCACGCCGCCGAAACGTGCGCTGCAGCGGATGCCCTCGTTGCCCAGGTTCAATCCGCGCACGGCCTCCATGCTCAGGTTGAGCACGATCTTGCCGTCCTGCACGTATTCGGCCGGCACGCTGACGCCGCTCGCCGTGGCGTCCACGATCAGCTGCGGCGTCAGTCCGGAATCGCCCATCCACTCGTGCAGGGCGCGCACCAGGTAGGGTTTGCGGGATACCGGCCTGGATTCACTCATGATCGCGAACCGGGATGGCGGACTCCGACCTCCCTCATCCCTCGGCCATCGCGCGTTCGGCGGCCACCAGCGAGCGTGCGAAGTTGGGGCGGCGGAAGATGCGCTGCATGTAGTTCCTGACCGCCCGCGCCTCGCGGGGCAACTGCACGCCGAGGTAAGGCAGGCGCCACAGCACCGGGGCCGCGACGCAGTCGGCCAACCCGTATTCCGTGTTAAGCAGGTACGGGCCGGCGGCGAAAAGCTCGTTGCTCGACACCACCGCCTCGGTCAACTCGCGCCGCGCCCGGGTGCGCCCGCGCCCCGCGCCGTTGCTCACTTCGTCGCACAATTCGTACCAGCTCTCGCCGATCTCGCTGATGAACAGACGGGTGCGCGCCCGCTGCACCGGGTCGGCGGGCAGCAACGGCGGATGCGGATAACGCTCGTCCAGGTATTCGGCGATGATGCGCGGATCGTAAAGCGTGACTTCCCTCGACACCAGCGTGGGCACCGTGCCGTAGGGGTTGAGATGCAGCAGGTCCTCCGGGGGCGAGTCGGGCTGCACTTCCACTACCTTGACGCCCACCGACTTCTCGGCAAGCACGAGCCGGATGCCGTGTGCGGCGGGATCGTCTGGCCGCGAATAAAGAATCATGCGAGCGGCAATGACAGGAACATTTCGATTATAGCCCCCCGCCCGGCCCGTATGTACCGCCCCCCGCGGGCACATCGTGCAGCTTGGGCGCCGTCATGCCGACACGCGGCGAATCCGTGCGCCGAGTTGTGCCAGCTTTTCTTCGATGCATTCGTAACCGCGGTCGATATGGTAAATGCGGTCGACCACGGTCTCTCCCTCGGCGACCAGCCCGGCCAGCACCAGGCTCGCCGAGGCACGCAGGTCCGTCGCCAGCACCGGCGCCCCGTTCAGGCGCTCGACCCCGTGGATCATGGCGGTGTTGCCCTCGAGTTGGATCTGCGCCCCCATGCGCACCAGCTCCTGCACGTGCATGAACCGGTTTTCGAACACGGTCTCGGTGACGGCCCCGGCCCCCTCGGCGACCGAGTTGAGCGCCGTGAACTGCGCCTGCATGTCGGTGGGGAACGCGGGGTACGGCGCGGTGCGTATCGTGACCGCCTGCGGGCGGCGGCCTTTCATGTCGAGATCGATCCAGTCCTCCGCGGTGGTGATCTCGGCGCCGGCCTCGCGCAGTTTCTCGAGCACCGACTGCATCATGTCGGGGCGTGTATTCTTCACCCTGACCCGCCCGCCGGTGAGCGCCCCCGCCACCAGGTAGGTGCCGGTTTCGATGCGGTCCGGCAGCACCTCGTAGTAGCAGCCCTGCAGGCTCTTGACGCCCTGGATCTGCAGGGTCTCGGTGCCCGCGCCCTCGATCTTCGCGCCCATCTTGATCAGGCAATGGGCCAGGTCCACGACCTCGGGTTCGCGGGCGGCGTTCTCGATCGTGGTCTCGCCCTCGGCGAGCGCCGCGGCCATCATCAGGTTTTCGGTGCCCGTCACCGACACCAAATCCATCAGGATGTGCGCCCCGTGCAGGCGCTTGGCGGAAGCCAGGATGTACCCGTTCTTTACCGTAATGTCGGCTCCCATCAGGGCGAGACCCTTCAGGTGGAGTTCCACCGGGCGCGATCCGATCGCGCAGCCGCCCGGGAGCGAAACCTCGGCACGCCCGAACCGGGCGAGCAACGGGCCCAGCACCAGGATCGACGCCCGCATGGTGCGTACCAGCTCGTAAGGTGCGATCATTTCCTGAATGGTGCTGGAATCGACTTCCAGCGCCATGTGCTCGCCCACCGTCACTTCGACGCCCATCCGCCGCAGCAGCGTCACGGTGGTCGTGACGTCGTGCAGGTGCGGCACGTTGCCGATGGTGATGGGGGTTTCCGCCAACAGGGCGGCTGCGAGAATGGGCAGCGTGGCGTTCTTGGCGCCGGAAATACGGATCTCCCCGTCGAGCCGGCCGCCGCCCTGGATCAGGAGCCGGTTCAAGCGCCGACTCCCGCCTCGCCCGGCGTCAACGTCTGCAGGGACAGGGCGTGGATTTCACCCCCGACGCGCCCGCCGAGCGCGGCATACACGGCCTGGTGGCGAGCCACGCGGCTCTTGCCCTCGAAAGAGGGATCGACGATGCGGGCGGCAAAGTGCACGCCGTCCTCCGAGCGGACCTCGATCGCGGCCCCGGGGAAGGCCGTCGTCAACAGATTCTGCAAGTCCGTTCGGTCCATGCGGGCATCGTGGCTGCAAGACGTTCAAGTTTACCAGAGGGCAGTGCCGCGGCCGGGCGCGAACGGCTAGAATGGGCGCGAATTGCCGGAGGAGATCGCGTGAACCGTCCGCCGCCCAGCGCTTCGTCGGCCGGACTCATCGAGTCGGGCCGGGAGGTCATCCGGATCGAGGCCGCCGCCGTCTCCGCCCTGGAGGCGCGCCTGAACGAAACCTTCGCCGCCGCCTGCGGGCTCGTCCTGGCATGCCGGGGCCGGGTCGTCGTCACCGGAATGGGCAAATCCGGCCACATCGGCCGCAAGCTCGCCGCGACCTTCGCCTCCACCGGCACTCCGGCCTTCTACGTCCATCCCGCCGAGGCCAGCCACGGCGACCTGGGCATGATCACAACCGAAGACGTCGTGATCGCCCTGTCCAATTCCGGGCAGACGCCCGAAGTGGTCACCATCCTGCCGCTGATCAAGCGCCTGGGCGTGGCGCTGATTGCGCTCACCGGCGAACCCGACTCGATGTTGGCGCGCGGCGCCAACTGTCACCTCGACATCAGCGTGGACCGCGAGGCCTGCCCGCTCAACCTGGCGCCCACCGCCAGCACCAGCGCGACGCTCGCCATGGGCGATGCGCTCGCGCTGGCCGTTTCGGCGGCCCGCGGCTTCACCGCCGAAGACTTCGCTCGCTCGCACCCCGGGGGACGGCTGGGACGGCGGCTGCTGGTGCGTGTAGCCGACATCATGCATGCCGGCGACGCAATGCCGTGCGTCGGGGAATCCACCCCGCTCTCCGAAGCCCTGGTGGTGATGAGCGCCAAGGGACTCGGCATGACCCTGATCCTCGACGCCGAGGGCGCCCTGGCCGGGGTCTTCACCGACGGCGACCTGCGGCGCCACCTCGACCGGGGCGCGGAGCTGGTCACGCCCATGCGCGACCTGATGACCCGCGACTGCACCGTGGTCGAGCCCGGGATGCTTGCCGCCGAGGCCCTGCGCCTCATGGAAACGCGGCAGATCAATGCCCTGCCGGTGGTGGAGGCGGGCCGACCGGTCGGCGTCTTCAATATGCACGACCTGCTGCGCGCCGGGGTGGTATGAGCACCGCGCTCGCCGACATCCGCCTGCTCGCGCTGGACGTCGACGGAGTGCTTACCGACGGCCGGCTCTGGTATTCGGAAACCGCGGGTGAAATCAAGGTGTTTCACGTGCACGACGGGGCCGGCCTGAAGCAACTGATGGC
>JBJKSR010000393.1:0-2645 GCA_046703965.1 Gammaproteobacteria bacterium
TCTTTACGGTTATTCCAAGACGCTGTTCGACCGCTACGTGCGGCGCCGGCTCCCGGCGGTGCGGTCGCCTGTGGCCGGCTTCCGCTACTTCAACGTGTACGGCCCACGCGAGCAGCACAAGGGCCGCATGGCGAGCGTGGCCTGGCATTTCAACAACCAGATAATCGAGACCGGCCATTGCCGCCTGTTCGCGGGCAGCGACGGCTACGGCGACGGCGAGCAGCGCCGCGATTTCGTGTACGTGGACGACGTGGTGGCGGTGAATCTGTGGTTCCTCGACCATCCGGGCCATAACGGCATCTATAACTGCGGCACCGGCAGGAGCCAGAGTTTCAACGACGTCGCCAAAGCGGTCATTGCCCACCACGGGCGGGGAACGATCGAGTACATTCCCTTCCCCGAAGACCTGCGCGGGCGGTACCAGAGCTTCACCGAAGCCGACCTCGCGCGCCTGCGCGCCACCGGTTGCGACGTCGAGTTCCGCGGCGTCGAGGCGGGCGTTGCCGATTACCTCGGTCGGCTCCGGAAATAGTGCCCCCTACCGTAATTCCCGGCACTTTCAGCGAGCCGTTGCAGGTCGGATGCACGGCGCGGGCGCGCGGGAAGGATGACTCCCCTTCAAGCGTGCGCAACACCGCAGCCGGCCTGGCGCGACGCGCCCGAAGGGAGCCTCCCGCGAGCACGGGCTCTGCGTTGCAGCGCTTGCCGGGGGCGTCGGCCACTGCCTGCGCGCGCCTTGATCTGGTGCGTGCGGGGGACAATGAAAGTGCCGGCAATAACGGTGGCGGACACTGACCATGCAGCGCGGCCGGGTGCTGGTGGCCGCACCCAGCTGGGTGGGCGACCTGGTCATGGCCGACACCCTGTTCAAGTTGCTCAAGCGGCAGAGGCCCGAGGCGCCCATCGACGTGCTGGCGCCGGCCTGGGCGCTGCCGCTCGCCGCGCGCATGCACGAGGTCGATACCCCGATCGAATTGCCGGCCGGCCACGGCGAATTGGCGTTCCGTGCGCGGTGGCGGCTCGCCCGGCGCCTGGGCCGGGCCGGCTATTCCCACGCCTTCGTCCTGCCGCGGTCGGCCAAGGCCGCCCTGGTGCCGTGGCTGGCGCGGGTGCCGAAACGCACCGGCTATCGGGGAGAGATGCGCTACGGCTTGATCAACGACATGCGCCGGCGTAATCCGGCCCACGAACGCCTGGTGGAGCGTTACGCGGCACTCGCGTTCGCCCCCGGCGAACCCCTTCCCGCCGAACTGCCGGCACCGTCACTCGCGAGCGACGCGGTGGCACGCGAAACGTTGCTGAAGAGGCTGAATCTCGCGGGCGAGCCGTCACCGGTGGTGCTTTGTCCGGGCGCCGAATACGGTCCGGCAAAACGTTGGCCGATTGAATCCTATGCCGAATTCGCCTCGCAACTGCGGGCGCTGGGCCGCGCGGTATGGGTCGTGGGCAGCGCACGCGAGAAGGCATTGGGCGAGCAGATCGCCGCGGCGGCGCCGGGCGCGCGCAACCTGGCCGGAGCTACGACGCTGGTGGAAGCGGTGGACGTCTTGTCGGCCGCTGCCGCGGTAGTGACCAACGACTCCGGGCTGATGCATGTGGCAGCCGCCCTGGACCGGCCGCTGGTAGCCCTGTTCGGCTCTTCATCCCCGCGCTATACGCCGCCCGCCGCGCCCGGGGCGCAGATCATCTACCACGATCTCGAGTGCAGTCCCTGTTTTGCCCGCGAATGCCCGCTCGGGCACTTCAACTGCCTGCGCGGCGTCACGCCGGGGGAGGTCATGACCGCTCTGGAGCGGCTGGGCGCCTTCTAGCCGGCCGCGCCGGGATCAGCCGTTCTGGTCGCGGTAGAGTTCGATGCTCGACCGGATTTCCGCCAGCGCCTTGTCGCGCCCGCCCCAACCGTCGATCTGGACCCACTTTCCGGGCTCGAAGGCCTTGTAATGGGCGAAGAAGTGTTCCACCTGACCCTTGAGACCACCAGGCAAATCGTCCACGGACTGCGCGTTGCTCAGTCCCTCGTAGACGTCGGCCATCGGCACGGCGATCAGTTTGGCGTCTTCGCCCTTTTCGTCGGTCATCAGCATCAGGTCCACCGGACGAACCCGGATCATGCAGCCGTGAATCAATGGAAGCGGCGTGACCACCAGCACATCGAGCGGATCGCCGTCGCCGCACAGGGTTCCCGGGATCAGGCCGTAATTGGCCGGGTAGACCATCGACGTGCTCAGGAACCGGTCCACGGCGAGCGTTCCCGTGTGCTTGTCGATCTCGTATTTCACCGGCGCAGTGTGGGCGGGAATCTCGATGATGGCGTTGAGCTCTTCCGGCGGGTTGGCGCCGGGGCCGATCAATTTCAAATCCATGTCCGAGTTCTCTTTGGCAGGCTGCGCATTTTACTGTACCGGGCGCCGATTGGCAGCCGGGCGGAAATTCTGTTACTTTTTCCCTGCAAGGCGCGCTCGAGTGGTGGAGATATGAAAATAACGCCCCTGCTTCTTGTGCTTGGGGGCGCGACAATCCCGATGCTGGCAGGCTGCCAGGGTGGCTCGAATGCACCCCCCGCCGCGGCCACGGCACCGGCGCCGCGAACCGCCGCCACCGAGCCGACCGCTTCGGCGCCCCGTACGATCGCCGCGGCCTCCACC